>JAFAMV010000054.1 GCA_019233055.1 Curvibacter sp. | reverse complement strand
CGGTCTGCGAGGCGCGCGATCCCAAAGGGCTCTACCGGTTGGCGCGTCAGGGCAGGCTGGCCGATTTCACCGGCCTCTCGGCACCCTATGAGGCGCCGGCCTCTCCTGCGCTGCGGCTGGACGGCGGGCAGTTGTCGTCCGAAGCGGCGCTGGCCCGGTTGTGGTCGCATCTGCAGCAGCTTCATCCAGGGCTGCGCTGAGGGCATGGCAGACTGCGGCCAGGCGGATCGCCCGACAAACCCCATCCCACCATGACAAAACCTGCTGCCAGGCCCGAGCCCCTCCGCCTGCAAAAACCCCTGATCTGCGTCACCGGCCTGCCGCGTGCGGGCTCCACCCTGCTGTGCCAGCTGCTGGGCACCCACCCCGATCTCTACAGCCCGGGTCACAGCTCGCCCTTGTGCCAGGCGTTGACGGGCCTGCGCTATCAGCTCTCGGACAACGATTTCCTGCTGGCCCAGCTCGACAACAACCATGAGGGCGTGCATCGGCGTCTGCACGCGGCCTACCAGGGTTTCATCAATGGCTGGTTCGCCGAGACCGGGCAGCCCCGGGTGGTGGACAAGAACCGGGGCTGGCTGGCGCAGCTGCACCTGGCCTTGGCGCTCGACCCCGACTGCCGGATGCTGGTCTGTGTGCGCGAACTCGGACAGGTCATCGGCTCGATCGAGGCAAGGCATCGCAAGACCATCATGCTGGATTTCCAGGACCACATCGGCCACCTGAGTCCCCATGCGCGGGCCGAAAAGCTGATCCTGCCCGACGGCGTCGTGGGGGGGCCTCTGCGTGCCATGGAGGCGGTCCAGGATTGCCCGCCGGCTGAACAGGCGCGCATCTACTACGTGGTGTTCGAGCACCTGGTGAGCCAGCCCGAAGAGGCCATGGCCGGCATCTACCGGTGGCTGGGCCTGGCGGTGCCGAAGGTGGACTACCAGCAGCTTCCGGTGCATCCGCATGAGAGCGACAGCCACTACCGGGGCAAGTTCCCGCATGCCACCCGATCGAGCGTGGCCGCGCCCGAGGCCCATGAGATTGCGGCGCGCATCCAGACGCTGGTGCAAACCCAGTTCCCGTGGTTCTACGAGACGTTCTATCCAGGACTGTTGCAGGTGGCGCCAGGCAGGGCTTGAGCACGCACCGGAGCGTTGGCGGGTCTTGCTGTCGACTGGCTGATCAGGCTGGCCGGGCCTCGGTTGCCTGGAACCTCTCATCGACAGACCGACGGCCTGCTGCCGGCCCCGGGGGCCAGGTACCGGCTTCGACACGACCCTGAAACCAGCGGTGCATGGCCGCATCCTCGACGGCGTATTCGCCGCGTGCCGATTTCCACACCATGACCGGCGAGCGCTGCCGCAGGGATTCCAGCGCCTTTTGCGTCTGCGGCACACTCACCGGCACGCCCAGCAGGTCGCGATAGAAGCGCAGGGCCTCGGCGTCATAGGGGCGGAAACGGGGGCCCTGGTCGAGCAGACGCCACAGCACGGCCTGCTCGAGGGGCCTCAGGCCCAGGTAGTCGGAGGCCATCTGGGCTTCATCCTGGGCCTGCTGGTCTTGCGCCGCCCGCTGCAGCTCGGGTTCGAAACGGCCGTCATGGCCTGACAGGGGATTGAGCACCGCGCCCATCGCCGCCATGAAGAACTGCGGCCGGTGCCCGAAGGCCGCAAACGCCTCTTGCAGCGCCGCCCGATCCACCGGGACCAGATCGGGCCGCTGCGCCTCCACCAGGGCCGCCACATGGGCAATGAAGTCGGTGTCGAGCGGCGGCAGCGTCTGGATCTGCGACCCATAGAACGGTGCCCCGGCGCTGACCATCAGACGCAGCAGCTTGTCCCGGTCCGAGCCCGACATCACCAGCATCAGGTCCACCTGGCCGGGCCGGTTCATCTGATCGCGGGCCGATTTCAGCGCCGTCATGGCCGCTTCGCCCGCCTCGCTGGTGAGTGCATGCTGGGCCTCATCGATGATCAGCGCCACAGGCTGGCCGGAGGCGTCGCGCAGGTGGCGCAACGCCTCCACCAGGGTCAGGCCGTCGAGCTGGCCGATCCGGCTGGTATCGATGTCCAGGGTGCCGGCCACCTTCACATTCTTGAGGCCGGCCTTTCTGGCGGTTCTGGCCACAAGCCCCAGGTGCGCCTGCAGCGCCTGGGTGAGGGCTTCGGCGATCAGCGTGCCGGGATCGCGGCGGGTGTCGGCCCACAGATCCACATACACCACCCCGATGCCTGCCTGCTGGAGCGCAGGCGTCAGGTCGCCCTGCAAAAAGGTGCTCTTGCCGGTTCGGCGCGGCGCGGCCAGAAACAGACCATTGTGCGTGTCGCCAAACAGCAAGCGCCCTTGCAAGGCGTGCGCCATCTGCTGTGCAAGCGCCTGGCGGTGGTAGGCGATCATTTGATTATCTTGAGTTATCTTGGATTGGATATTTTATCTTTCTCGTGATAATTCAGGATAATTCCACAACCAAAGAGGCCCCAGGAGGCTGGTGCTACCCAGGTCAGGGGCTGCCGCAAGCCCTGACCCCGGGTGACTGTCCCCGGCGCACAATCGATGCCTCTGATGGAGGCCCCATGGTTCGAGGGGCCGCACTGAGAACAAGCTCTGAGGCCATGCGGCCTCCGGACCGATCGGAAGCTGGGTCCGCTACGCGGACGACCCCACGATCGAGCGCAGCAGGGCAGGCAGGTCCTCAGGAAAGAAGGTGGCTTGCGTGGCATCGAGTTCCGCCGCCGACCACCATCGGTGGTCTTTCATGATCTGCCGCTCGTACGCGGTCCAGTCATCACGGCGGATGGAACGGTCTGACGCCCGGTAGACAAAATACCGCTCGTCTGCATGCACGTAGTCTCCGTCGGGCATCTGAAAAACGACCTCGCGCCGGAAAGCCGGGGGCCCCGGCTCGGCGAGATCGATCCCGGTCTCTTCGCGCAGTTCGCGGACGGCGGCCTGCGCATAGGTCTCCCCGGGCTCCAAGGCGCCACCCGGGGTGCTCCAGAAGTCCTGGCCCTGCAAGGGGCCATGCTCGATGGCGAAACGGAAGAGCAGGACTTCGTTGCGCGGCGAGATCAGCAACCAGCGCGAGGCCGGTCGTTCACGCCGGGGATTCGGGGTGTTCTCCATGGATCAGACGCTTCGGTCGCGTGCCTTGTCCATTCAGTTTTTCAAAGGCTTTCTGGGGGGCACTGCCGGCAAGCCGAACTGGCTGCGGCAGGTATTGCGCATCTGAAGCTCTTCGGCCTGCGCCGCCGCGACTTCTTCCTTGGTATGCAAAAGCGCGGTCTGGGTCACGGCGCGGTCGGCGAACTTCCTGCCGAAGCAGGCGCAATACTCGGTCAGCTTGGGGCTGTCGCGCAGGTCCGAGTCGCCGATCGGCGTGGACTTGGCCATCTGCTGGCAGGCACTGGCGTATTGATCGACAACTTGCTGGGGCGCGTCAGCCCAGAGGGACGGGCTGGCGATGATGGCCACACAGGCCACCAGAATGCGTGCCGGGACGGACCGCGGCATTGAAACAGACATGAATGAACTCCCTTGGACATGAATGGGAAAGAGTCGATCGAATCGGCACAGCCTGCCGTGCATTGCCGTCTGAGGAGGCCGCAAAAGCGCTCTCCAGCCCGCAAGGTCTGTGGCATCTGATATCTGATTCTTCTTCCCTTCCCATGGCAACAACACGAGGCAGGCGTTTGCCGCCGCCTCGGGCTGCAGGATATTCGCAGATTCCTGATCGCCACCTGCGACGCACTGGAATCTCTGAAGGGGGAGGCCTCATCCGGGGTTTCTGCCCGGCTCGGGCCGGAAACCGCTAAGCTGGCGTCCACCCCGGGTGGGCTGCCCTGCCGGCTGCCCGAGGCCCCATTCCAGGAGACCACCGTGACCCCTCTCAGCCGCCGCACCTTGCTGTGCGCCGCCTCGCTGGCCGCTTTCGCCGCCTTCACCAACGCCCAGGCCGGCGATGCCTGGCCCAGCCATGCCATCCGTTTCGTCGTGCCCTTCGGCCCCGGTGGCGCCAACGACCTGCTGGCCCGGGCCGCCGCCGAGGGCGCCTCGAAGGTGCTGGGGCAGAACATCATCGTCGACAACAAGCCCGGTGCCGGGGCGGTGCTGGGCGCTGACGTGGTGGCCAAGGCCAAGCCCGACGGCTATACCTTCCTGATCAGCGCCGCCGGGGTGATCTCCAACAGCATGATCCGCAAGGTGCCCTACAAGGACAGCGACCTCGAGCCGGTGGCCATGATCGGCCTGGCTCCCTCGGTCATCATCGTGCCGGCCAACTCGCCCTACAAGGACCTGAAGGACTTCGTCGCCGGCTCCAAGGCCGGCAAGGGCCTGCACTACAGCACCGCCGGCGTGGGCAGCACACCGCATTTCGTCGAAGGAATCCTCAGCACCGACTATGGTGCCAAGCTCGATCTGGTGCCCTACAAGAGCGGCGGCGATTCGGTCACTGCCGTGCTGGGCGGGCAGGTCGACGCCACCTCCGAGGCCAGCATCGTCGTGCTGCCTTTCCTGAAGGCCGGCAAGCTCAAGGCCCTGGCCACCACCTGGACCCAGCGCATCCATGCCTGGCCGCAGTTGCCGACCGCGATGGAGCAGGGCTTTCCCGAGATCCAGATCGCCCACTGGGCCGGCGTGCACGCCCCGGCCGGCACCCCGGTGGAGATCGAGGACAAGCTGGCCGCCGCCATCGACAAGGCCATGAAGGACCCCGCCGCCATCGAGCGCCTGCGCGCCGTCGGCATCGAGCCCATCGGCGGCACGCGGGCCTCCTTCATCCAGTTCGTGAACGAGGAGCGGGCCCGCCTGGGGCGGGTGGTGAAGGCCACCGGCATGAAGGACGACTGAGCGGAACCGTCGCATCTCAATATTTACCCGGGTGTTATTGACTATTTATTTGATCCGGGTAAAAATAACGGCATGAACACGACCATGCCCCCGACCTATACCGCCTTCCTGGGCGACCGACGCCTTGGCAGCGGGCCGCTGCACGAGCTTGCAGTGGCCGTGCTGCGTGCGCAGCAGGCGCAGCCCGAGGCCTCGGTGCTGGTCTTCAGCGACGCCAGCGGGCGCAGCACCGATCTGGATCTGCGCGGCGACGAGGCGGCCGTGGCGGCGCGTTACACCGAGCCCGCGCCGGAGCCCGCCGCCCCCAAGGGGCGCGGGCGCCCCCGTCTCGGCGTGGTGGCACGCGAGGTGACCCTGCTGCCCGAACACTGGGACTGGCTTGCCAGCCAGCCCGGCGGCGCTTCGGTGGCCCTGCGCAAGCTGGTGCACGAGGCGCGGCGTCAGGGCGGCGAGCGCGATCGGCGGCGCCTGGCCCAGGAGCGCGCCTACCACGCCATGTCCACCCTGGCCGGCCACCGGGCCGGCTTCGAGGAGGCCTCGCGGGCGCTGTTCGCCGACGACCGCGAGCGCTGGCTGGTCCAGATGGCCGGCTGGCCCGATGACCTGCAGGCCTACCTGCTGCAACTGGCCGACACGGCCACCGGCTGAGCCGGCACCGCCCTTCCCCATTTGATTTCCCTGCCTGCCGCGCGCGCCTTCGGGCGTCGGCGCGACGGGCCCGCGCACGCCTGCAATCCCCTGTACCCCCTGACGAAAGACACCCGGAGAACCCTGATGGACCCCTCTTCCTCTTCTTCTTTTTTCATCGACAAGACCTCGCGCGGGGCGCGCCGGGAGGCCGCCCGCCAGGCGCGTGACGCCTTCCCGCCGATGGGCATCTACGTCATCCGCGACCGCGCCAGCGCCCATCTGGTGCTGGGGGCGAGCCGCCATGTGCATGCGGCGCTGAACCGGGCGCGCTTCGAGCTGCGCATGGGCTGCCATGCCGATCGCCTGCTGCAGGCCCAATGGCAGCGCAGTGGCGAGGCCGGGCTGGTCTTCGAGGTGCTCGAGCTCGTGAAGGAACGCGACGACCCCGCTTTCGACTACGCGGCCGAACTGCGGGCGCTGGCGCAGATCCACCGCGAACTGCAGGGGCTGGCACCATGAACGCGCCCGCCTTGCAGTCCTGCCTGGACCGGCACCTGGCCCATGCGGCCTGGGTGTACCGGCTTGACGATGAACTGGGCACCCGTCATGGCCTGTCATGGGCTGATTTCGTGTTGCTGAACCGGCTCGAATCCGGCGGCGGTTCGGAGGGTGTGGTGCCGCTGGCCCGGGCCCTGCACACCTCGGCCTCGCATCTGCTGCTGCGCCTGCTGCCGCTCGAGAAAACCGGCTGGCTGGCCCGCCAGGCCGAGGAGGGGGGCGGGCGCCGTCTGGTGTTGCGCCCTCCGGGCCGTCGCCAACTGCGCGAGGCGCGCGAGACGGCCGCCAGGGTCTGTGCGGCCCTGGACGCCGAAGGGGCTTGCACCTGACGCCGCGTCAGGTCTTAAGGTGGCGGCCGACGAGTGAAGTGAATGGAAAGACCATGCCATTGAAGATCGGCGAGTTGGCCCGCCGTGCCGGGCTGAGCGTGCGGGCCCTGCACCACTACGACGCCATCGGCCTGCTGTCGCCGGCCTGGCGCAGCGAGGGCGGTGCACGTCTGTACGGACGCGATGAACTGATCCGCCTGCATCGGATCGAGGCGCTGAAGCGCTTCGGCTATTCGCTGCAGGAGATCAAGGACAGCCTCGACGACCCGGCCGTCGGCCGCGAGCCCCTGGGAATCCTGCGACGCCAGATCGAGGCGCTCGAGGCCCAGGCGGCCCGCATCCGGCGCCTGGGCCGCCAGTTGCAACATCTCGTCGACATGGTCGCTGCGGGCCACGAGGCCCCATCGATCGATTGGTTGAACGCATTGGAGTTGATGAACATGTACCAAAAGCACCTGGACGACCAGGAACTCGACAAACTGCTGGCCAGCGGGCCCGAGCAGCTCACGCCGACCGACCCGGTCTGGATCGGGCTCATCGAAGAGCTGCGCCAGGCCATGGCGCAGGCTCAGCCCACCGGATCGGCGGCGGCCCAGGACCTGGCCTGGCGCTGGATCCGCCTGGTGGTCCGCATGACCCAGGACGATCCGGCCCTGGCCGACAAGCTGATGCAGCTCCAGCTCGGCGAGTCCCGTGCCCAGCACATCACCGGGGTCGACGGCCAACTGCTCGACTGGATCGACGAGGCGTTTGCGCACGCCCGCTGCACCCTGCTGGCCAGGCACCTGGACCCGGCACAGGCCACAGAGGTCCGCCGCCGCCACCTGGCCAGCGTGAAGCGCCGGGCCTGGCCGGCCTTGGTGATCGAACTCCGGGCGTTGATGGCGGCCGGCGTGGCGGTGGAGGCGGCACCGGTGCAGGCGCTGGTCGGGCGTTGGCGCCAGCTGTTCCGCGACAGCTTCTGTGGCGACGACGCGGCGCTGGAGGCGCGCGTGCTGGCCGCGCTGGCGCAGGAGCCCGACCTGCATCTGGGCCTGGGCATGGACGAGGCGCTGCTCGCCTACCTGAACCGGGCGCACATGGTGGGGCATCAGACCCTGCCGGTCGACGGCGGGCCCAAGCCCAGCGCCTTGATGGTGGCCCTGCAGCGGGCTGCGCACCAGTTGATCGACCGACCGCTGGTGCTCGAAGACCCGGTCGCCCTGACCATCCTCGGCGAGGCCCGGTTGCAGACGCTGCAAGCCGACCTGGACCGCTACCGCCACCCGATGGCGCTCGGGATGCGCAGCAACGTGGTCGTGCGCAGCCGGCTGGCCGCCGACCTGTGGGCGCAGGCGGCGGCAGGCGGCACGGGGCAGTACGTCATCCTCGGCGCGGGGCTGGACACCAGCGCCTACCGCCTGCCCGACGGGCCGGGGCGGGTCTTCGAGGTCGATCTGCCGGCCACCCAGCAATGGAAGCAGGCGCAATTGCAGGCCGCCGGCCTGGCCGTGCCGCGCTCGCTGCGCTTCGTGCCGGTCGACTTCGAGCGCGTCGGTCTGGCCGACGGCCTGGCGGCGGCGGGTTTCCGGGCCGAGGAGCCGGCGCTGTTCAGCTGGCTCGGCGTGACCATGTACCTGGACGAGGCTGCCGTCATCGAGACCCTGCGTTTCATGGCCGGCTGCGCCCGCGGCAGCACGGTGCTGCTGGAGTACGCCACGCCGCTGTCCGACTTCACGCCCATGGTGCGACCGGCCATGGAGGGGCTGCTGGCCCGGTTCGCCGAGCAGGGCGAGCCCTGGAAGAGCTTCTTCGCCCCGCAGGACATGGCCGGGCTGTTGGGCTCGCTGGGCTTCGGGTCCTGCCGCCACTGGAGCCCGGACGATCTGAACCGGCGCTACCTGGCCGACCGGCCCGATGGGCTCCACATCGGTGCCACGCCAAGCCGGCTGATCGTGGCGACGGTGGGTTGAAGGTGAAGGGGGTGGGCGCCTTCGGGCGTGGCCGCCACGCGGAAGGCGTCGGCCGGTGGCGCAACGGCCGGTGAGCCGCGAAATGAATGAAAGAATGTGCGTGCCTTGCACTTCGGACGCCTTCGCATCGTGACCTCGCTCGCCCTTCTCCTGGCCGGATATTCGATCTTCTGTGCCCTGTCCGTGGCCTGGACTCAATTCCTCGCCCGTCCCTACCAGGACCCCTATCAGGACCAGCCTCTGTCGCGGCGCATGGGCCTGGTCCTGCTGCTGGCCCTGGCGGGCCTGCAGGGGGCGCATTTCGCGGATCTGTCCCTGCATCAGGGCTGGCAGGACACCCTGGCCTACCGCCTGACCCTGTTTCTGGTGGCGCCCAGCTTCCATCTCTTCAGCCGCCCGTTGTTGCAGGGGCCCGGCCTGCGGCCGTCCAGGGTGCCGCCCTGGCTGCACTTCGTGCCGGCGGTCTTGGCGCTGGTGCTGCCGCCGCAGGCCGCGCGCACCACGGCCTTCCTGATCGGCGCGGGGTATCTGCTGTGGCTGGGGCACAGCCTGATGGCGCTGCGGCACGAGCGGGCACGCTTCTCCGCCGAAGCGACGCTGCTGGGCACCGCCTTGCTGCTGGCCGCCGGGGTGGCGGCGCTGGGGGTGCTGCCGGCGCTGCTGCCGGCCGAGCTGTTCACCGCCCTCTACGCCAGTGCCATCGGCCTGGCGTTTCTGCTGGTCCAGACCACCCTCAGCCTGCGGCCGCAGTTGCCGGCCGAGGTGCGTGAAGCGGCGCAGGCCACCTACCTGAACACCACGCTCGCCAAGGTGGATTGTGAGGACACACTTCGGCGGCTCGGTGCCTTGATGGCGCAACAGCGCCTCTTCACCGACCCCGAGTTGAGCCTGGCCGCTCTGGCCGAGTCGCTCGGTTTGAGCCCCCATCAGCTGTCGGAGCTGCTCAACACCCGGCTGGGCAAGGGCTTCGCCCGCTATGTGCGTGAACTGCGCATCGATGCGGCCAGGACGATGCTGGTCGAAAGACCGGCGGCCTCGGTGCTGTCGGTGGGCATGGAGGTCGGATTCACCTCGCAGTCGACTTTCTACGAAGCGTTCCGCGAGATCGAGGGCAGCACGCCGGGCCAGTACCGCAAGCTGCACCGGCGGCCCACGGTCGTTAGCGACTCCTCTGCGCCTATTGGGTGATCCCCTGCATTCCCCCAGGATGGGTGGAACGGTCCGCAAAGCCAGGGCCGGCGCCGTTTCCACAGCTCCGGAATGATCATTCCGGAGGCCACAGGGGCTCCGCGATGGGCATTCCGGAAGCCTGGACGCGGCCGCAGCGCAAGACTGGAGGCTCCGAAACCAAGGAGTCTTCCCATGTCTGAACTGAGTTCATCGTTGATCGCCGTCGGCCTCAGCCTGTGCCTGAGCGGGGTTGTGTTGCGCGTGTTGAACCGGCCGCTGTTCCATGTCCTGCGCCGCCTGTGTCCGGACGCGGTGGCGGCCGACTTCTGGCTGGTCTATTCGCAGATCATGCTCACCGTGGCGCCCTTGCTGACGACCCTGCTGGCGGCCATGGTCGGACCGGACCTGCCGCTTCTGCCGGCCCTGCGGCTGGCGCTGGTGGCGGCACTGCTGGGGCTGCTCATCGGTCTCTGGACCCTGGGGCGTCGTCTCGTGCAGTCCGTGGCCCGGGCCGTTCAGGGAGAGCCGTCATGAAGGTCCTTCTGACCGGCGCCTCGGGTTTCATCGGCCGGCATGTCGGTGCGGCCCTGGTCCGGGCCGGGCATCAGGTCGTGCCGGTGTCGCGGCGCGGCGGCGTCGACATGGCACAGAGGGTCTGCGCGGCGGCCTGGCGGCCCCTGCTGGAAGGGGTGGATGCGGTGATCAATGCGGCGGGCATCGTCGCTGAAAGCCGGGCGCAGACCTTCCTGGCGGTGCACCGCCAGGGCCCCGAGGCCCTGTTCCGGGCCTGTGCGATGGCCGGGGTGCGGCGGGTGATCCAGGTGTCGGCGCTGGGCGCCGACGGGCAGGCCTTCTCGGCCTTCCACCTGAGCAAGCGCGGGGCCGATGAGGTCCTGCGCGGCCTTCCCCTGGACTGGCTGGTCCTGCGGCCGTCCCTGGTCCACGGTCCGGGTGGCTGCAGCGCACGCTTGTTCTGGCGGATGGCCGCCTGGCCGGTCGTTCCGGTGCTGGGCCCGGGGCAGCAGTGGATTCAGCCCTTGCATATCGATGACCTGGTCGATGCCCTGATGCAGGGCCTGGGCCTGCCGGCGACCCGGCTCACGCTGGACCTGGTCGGCCCCGAGCGGCTGGGTTTCGCCGAATGGCTCCAGCGCTTGCGCGATGCGCAGGGCCTGGGGCCGATCCGGCTGGTGCAGGTGCCTGAGCCGGCGGCCCTGGCGCTGGCCCGGCTGGCGGGCGTCTGGAGTCCGCTGCTGCGGCCCGACAACCTGCGCATGCTGCAGGCCGGGCGCACCGGCGATCCCCGGGCGTTGGAGCACCTGCTGGGACGCCGGGCCCGGGCCTTGCGGGGCGATCTCCTGGATCCGGGCCAGCCCGCCCGAGGGAGCCGCGCATGTCCTATCTGACGCTCAAGACACTGCACATCCTGAGCATGGTGCTGCTGTTCGGCACCGGGCTCGGCAGCGCGTTCTACAAGTGGATGGCCGATCGCAGCGGCCACACGGCCCACATGGCCATCACCAACCGGCACGTCGTGCTGGCCGATTGGATCTTCACCACCCCCACGGTGATCTTCCAGCCTCTGAGCGGGCTCTGGATGGTGCATCGGCTGGGCCTGCCGCTGTCGACGCCCTGGATCGCCGCCAGCCTGGCGCTGTTCGGTCTGGCCGGCGCCTGCTGGTTGCCGGTGGTGGTGCTGCAGATCCGCATGCGGCAACTGTCGGCCCAGGCGGTCCGCCTGGGGAGGCCGGTGCCGCGGGCCTACTGGCGCATGGCCCGGTGGTGGTTCTGGCTGGGCGTGCCCGCATTTGCGGCCATGGTGCTGGTGGTCTGTCTGATGGTGGCCAAAGGGCCTCTGGGAGGTGTTTCATGAAGAGTCCGATGCAGCAGGCCCTGGGGGCCGATTGGGATCGGCTGGCCCCGGTGCTCCAGGCCCATCACCGGGGCGGCACCGCGGTCGAGACGGGTTGGCTGGACGTCGAGTTTCCGACTGGCCTGCTGCCCCTGGTGCGGGCCATGGGCTGGCTGGGCGCGCTGGTGCACCGGCGGGGGCGGCAGATCGATACCCGGGTGGAAAAGCAGGTCCGTGACGGACGCCAGCACTGGCGCAGGACACTGCGCTATGTGGACGGCCAGTCGATCCGGTTCGACAGCAGCTGGGTGCCGACGGCCGACGGGCACCTGATCGAATACGTGAACCCCTTCCTGGGCCTGGAACTGGCTCCGTGCGTGGTGGCGGCACGCCTCGAACTGCGGGGGCTGCGCTTTGTCCTCCGGCTGGGGCCCTGGCTGTGCCCGATCCCGCAGTGGCTGGCCTTCGGGGTCACGAGCATCGTCGAAGAGGCGTTGGACGAAGGTCGATTCGCCATGGACTTCCGCATGACCCACCCCTGGTTCGGGCTGTTGTTCCGGTATGCGGGGGTGTTCGAGGTGGAGGCCCCATGCCCCGCCTGTCCGGTGCACAATCCCCCGAGCCCGCCGCCGGGCGCCGCCCCCACGAAAGGATGAACGCCCATGTCCGCCGAGACCCATGCCGCCTCCAGACCGCTGTTGCGAAGCCTCTATCTGATGGCGTCGATGGTCGAGGCACGCGATGCCTACACCGGCGGGCACCTGTGGCGGGTGTCGCAGTTCTCGGGCCTGCTGGCCGGGGACCTGCAGCTGGGAGACGCCGAGGTGGCGCGCATCACCCTGGGCGGCTTTCTGCATGACCTGGGCAAGATCGGCGTGCCCGACGCCATCCTCAACAAGGCCGACCGGCTGAGCGACGCCGAGTACGCGGTCATCCAGACCCACCCCGAGATCGGCGCCCGGTTGTTGTCGGGTCACCCGCTGAGCCCCTTGGTGCACGCGGCGGTGGCGCTGCACCATGAGCGGCCCGACGGCCAGGGCTATCCGGGCCGGCTGCAGGGCAGCGAACAGATCCCACTCGAGGCCCGCATCGTCGGCCTGACCGATGCCTTCGACGCCATGACCAGCGACCGGCCCTACCGCAAGGGCATGCCGGTGGAGCGGGCCCTGGCCATCATCCGCGACAACCTCGGACGGCAGTTCGATGCCCCGCTGGGTGAGCGCTTCATCGCTCTGGGTGAACAGGGCCTGCTGGACCATGTGGTCGGCCACAGCGACGCCGGGATTCCGTTGCAGGCCTGCGGCATGTGCCAGGGTCAGGTCATCGTGCTGCGCAAAGGCCAGCGTGCGGGCGCCAAGGTCTATTGCCGCGCCTGCGGCAGCGAGGGCCGGGTCGAGCAGGACGGGACCGGGTTCACGGTCCTTCCCACCGGCCAGCAGGGGTCGGCGGCCCAGCTGGAGCCCGATGTCGACGAAGAACTGGTCGATCGCCTGATCGACGAGGCCAGCAGACACCTGGGCTGGCAGCCGGTGTCGCGGGGGCCGCTGGGTTGGTGGCGCGGGGTCTTCGGCGGGGGGTGAGCTTCGGCGGAGAACGCTCAGGCCACGCCGACCCGGTTGCGGCCGGCGGCCTTGGCTTCGTAAAGCGCCGTGTCGGCCCGCACCAGCACCTCGTTCCAATGGCGGTCACCGGGCTGCACCACAGCCAGCCCGATGGACACGGTGCAGCCCGGGGTGTCGGGCTCGGGCGCCTGGGATGCGACCAGGGCGCGCACGCGCTCGGCGAGGGTCCGGGCGGCATCGAGGTCGGTGGCCGGCAGCAGGGCCAGGAACTCCTCTCCGCCATAGCGGCCCACCTGATCGACCCGGCGCAGACCCTGCTGGACCGTGGTGGCGGTCTTCAGCAGGGTGCGGTCGCCCGCCGGGTGCCCGTGGGTGTCGTTGATGCGTTTGAAATGGTCGAGGTCCAGCAGCAGCAGGGCGTAGGCCTGGCCGTGGCGCCGGAAGCGCTCATGCTCCTGCTCGACCCGATTCAGGATGGCACGGCGGTTGGGCAGCCGGGTGAGTTCGTCATGGGTGGCCAGGTGCTCGAACTCCTGCCGCACCCGGTCGCTGACCATGAGCTGGGCGCCGACCAGCACCATCAGGATCGTGAAGCTGAAGGTGGCCACGTACACCGTGTGGAGGATGGAGCCGGCGTCAAAGCGCTGGCTGTCGGCAGTATCGAGCCAGTAGGTGCTGGTGGCGCGCGCGGTCAGCACCAGGGTCTGCCAGGCCATGGCCATCAGCATCAGCCGTGATGCGAAGCCCCGGCCATGGTGCGCCAGGACCCGGGTGTGCACGGCGCAGATGGTGGCCATGCCCAGTCCGAACACCAGCATGCGGGGACGGTAGTCGGGCCAGACCTCGAAAAAGAGCAGCAGGGCGGTCTCGCAGCCCACAAGCAGGGTCGCCCAGGGCCACCAGTGCCAGGGGCGCTCGAGAAACCGGCAGGTGCCCGCCAGCAGGGTCACCGTGCTGGCCATCAGCAGGCCGTTGCCCACCAGCCCGACCAGGGTGGGCGGGAGCGAGCCCACCAGCGCATAGAAGAAGGTGGAGGCCAGGGCCAGCAGCGGTGCCAGGCCCCAGAGCCGCAGCCCCCGGATGTTGGCGGGGTAATTGCGCTGCATGCCCATCAGGACGGCGCCCATCACGGCGCATTGCAGCGCGGCCAGGAAATTGAAGCTGCGCAGATCCAGGGACGTCATCGGGCGGAGGGATGCCTCGCGGCGGATCGTTTCATGAAGTCAGGCAGTTTAACGGCCCCGGTTGCCTGAGCCGGCCTCGGCGCAGGCCGGACCCAGGTCTCAACCCCCTTCGCCTCGGCGTCGCTGTTTTTCAGCTTCCAGCTGTTCGGCCTGTCGGGCCAGCTCCTGCCGGATCTTCCCGACCCGGGCCTCCTCTTCGGCCAGCCAGGCGAGTTCGCCCTCGCTGAACCGCATCTCGGCCGGCAGCGGCGCCCGGCACGATTCGCAGACCTCAACACGCCGGTTGAAGACCGAAAAGCCGCAAGCAGGGCATTTGAAACGGGATGGGGTGGCCATGGCGGTGGTGCTCATCGCGGCGGTCCCGCAGGGGCTGGTCTCCCACCTGGCCCTTGCGGGATCGTCAACGGTTTGTGAGGGCTGTCCGGGCATCGTATCAGGCCTTCGCCGCGCCGCTTCGGTGGCCGTCCTGCGGACCGGGATCCGGGGCGGGGTGACCCAGTTGCTGGCGCAACAGGGCCGCCACCGAGGCGACGGCCCGGCGCGGCCGCCGGGCGGTGAACAGATGCATGTCATAGCGGGGCAGGGCTTCGCGCAGTTGCAGAGGCACGAGCCCGCCCTTCGGTCCGCAGCCCAGCAGGGCCGGATGCGGCAGAACGCCCAGCAGATCGCTGTGGGCGACCAGGAGCAGCAGGCTGGCGTAGTCCGGGCAGGAGGCCACGATGCGCGGCGGGCGCATGCGGCGCACCGCAAAGGCCTCCCGCAGCACATGGATGGAGCCGCTCACGCTGGGGCCCACGATGGCCCAGGGCGCGGCCTCCAGATCTGTCAGCGATGGCGCCCCGGCCAGCGGATGGTCTCGGCGCGCGTAGGCCAGGGGCGTCAGTTGGTACAGCGGCTGGTCGGCCAGACCCGTGGCCGGGTAGCCGCGAGGCCGTGGCGCGATCACCAGGTCCAGCTCGCCGCCCTGCAGGCCGGCCAGCATGCGGGCCTCGTCGGCGCTCGACATGTCGAGTCGTCGGCGAGGGTGGTCCTGACACCAGGCCAGGTGCAGGGCCTGACCGCACACCAGGGCGGCCGACGAGGTCACGCCCACCCGCAACGTGTCGCGATGAGGGGTGTCGGCTTTCGGTGCGGCCAGCGCATCCCATTGCTCGATGAACTCGCCGCCTTTCAAGGCGGCCTGCAGTGCCGTCGCGGTGGGCAGCAGCTGTCGTCCCTGGCGGATGAACAGCGGCTGGTCGAACTGTTGC
Source organism: Curvibacter sp. (assembly GCA_019233055.1). Classification (GTDB taxonomy): domain Bacteria; phylum Pseudomonadota; class Gammaproteobacteria; order Burkholderiales; family Burkholderiaceae_C; genus Curvibacter. Next base: position 46,630 of record JAFAMV010000054.1, on the reverse strand, counting down.
TGGAGTCGCCGCATGCCGTGGCTGATGGCGGGCTGGGAGACGCCTGCGGCCCTTGCCGCGGCCGCAAAGCTGCCGTGCTCGATGACCAGCCGAAGGTAGCGGAGGTAGTGCAGATTCATAAACAACGTTAATGTATTCTGGCGCGTCCCGCCTTGTGGCGCGGGGCCTGCTCTGGGACCATCCGGCCCATGGACCGACAAGGAGCTGGACATGGCTGACATTCAATTGGACACGGTGCGCCGCTATCTGCGGCATCTGCATGCAAGCGATACGGCGGGGCTGGTGGCCTGCTTCGAAGACGACGGCATCGTGCATTCGCCCTTTCTCGGCACGATGCAGGCGCGTGACTTCTTCGCGCGGCTGGCCCAGGCTTCGAGCCAGAGCGTGATCACGCCGATCGATCTGTTCGCATCGGTGCAGCCGGCCGACGACACCGTGCGGGTGGCGGCCTACTTCCGCTACGACTGGACGCTCAGCGACGGCAGGCTGGTCGATTTCACCTGTGTGGATGTGTTCGGCTTCCGCCCGGGCAGCCCGCGCATCGCGAGCATGCACATCGTCTACGACACCCATCCGCTGCGTGAGCGGGTCGGCGACAAATACGCGCCCGACCCGCCGCAGCCCGCGCCGTCCTCGGAATCTGCGCACGGCCTTCCTCGGCCCGAGTGAGACGGTGGACAGTGGCTCAGGGCTGGACGGCCACCTGGTTGCGTCCGAGGTCTTTGGCCCTGTAGAGCGCTGTGTCGGCGGCGACGATCAGCGGGTCTGCCCCGGCCGCCGACGAGGCGGCCAGCGTGGCGACGCCGATGCTCACGCTCAGATGTGGGGCCGTGCTGCTTTGCGCATGCCGGATGTCCATCCGCGCGACACCGGCACAGATGGCTTCGGCCACCAGGCCGGCCCCGGCGAGGTCGGTGTCGGGCAGGATCAGTGCGAATTCCTCGCCGCCATAGCGCGCGGCCAGGTCCGCAGGCCGCCTGCAGCTGAGACCCAGGGTGTGGCCCACGCGCCGCAGGCAATCGTCGCCGGCGTGGTGTCCATAGTGGTCGTTGAAGGCCTTGAAGTGGTCCACATCGATGAGCAGCAGCGACAGCGGGCGCTCATGGCGCGATGCCACGGCGGCCTGCTCGGCCAGATAGCTGTCGAAACAACGGCGGTTCGCCAGGCCCGTCAGGCTGTCCTGGAGCGAGAGCCGCTCGAGCTTTTCGTTGGCTGCGCCCAACTGGGCCGTCAGGCGCACCAACTGGGCATAGTGCCCGGCGTTCTCGCTCAGCAGCAGTGCCAGCAGGAAAGCGGCCGAGACCAGGCCGTAGACGCGACCGGCGTACCAGCCGAGGTCGTAGCGACCCCCGTTGAGCACCGCCGCCAGCGCCAGATCGAGCAGCCAGACGCACATGACCACCATCAGCCAGACATCGAGGACGACATGCGGCCGGCGACTCCACAGGGTCAGCAGGGCGAGCAGGCTCAGCAGCCAGACGCACAGCAGCGCCAGATGACCGATCGGGGTGGTGTGGTCGCCGTCCAGAAAGATCGGCAGCAGGCTGTGGCCGGCGGTTGCCAGCAGAGTCCAGCCCGCCACCAGCAGCAGCACGCCGACGCCCATGGCCAGCATCGGCACCCCCATGGACCCCTGGACCGGCCGGGCGCGTTTGGCAAGGGCGTAGGCGATCACGGCCAGCGGAAATCCGGCATGCCATGCCATGAACAGGGTCGACGTGGTCTGCGACCCGGCACCGAACAGTCCGTGGGGGGAAAAAAGCCCTGGAAAGACCGCTGCATAGGCCACCGTGATCGTGGCCGTGAAGAGGTAGCCGCCCGCCAGCACCAGCAGGGCCGGCGAACGCAGGGCACGGAACTGGGCCAGCAGCAGGACCACCGTGATCAGGTCGCAGGTCGCCAGGGCCGCGACGTACACCGGCACGAAGGCCGGAATCTGGGGCAGCGGAGCCTTGATGAAGGGCAGGGTCAGCACGAAGCCCAGGAGCGACACCCCCAGGATGCCCATGGCATAGCGCCACTCGCGCCGGCTGGCCGGCGCCGTCGACAGGTGTCCCAGAGAATGGCCCTGCGCGTCAGTTGTCGTCGGCATGGATGCGGTGTTCTGCGGCAGCCAATCCCTGGTGTCCTGTTTTGTCTTTCTGCGGACTATAGCTGGCGGCAAGGGTGATACCGGTGGATGGGCGGCGTTGTTGTGTGTTTTTTCTTTTTTATTGGATTTGATTCCAATAAAATAGATAAATGGACATCGACCATTTCCTGGCCAACCGGGTCCGCGAGCTGCGCAAGGCCCGCGGACAGACCTTGGAGCAACTCGCCGAGCTCAGCGGGGTCAGCCGCTCGATGATTTCCTTGATCGAGCGCCAGGAGACCAGCCCCACGGCTGCCGTGCTCAACAAGCTGGCGGATGCCTTCGGCCTCTCGCTGCCGGCGCTGTTTGCCGGCGACGCCCAGCAGGCCGGGCCCGAGCCGGTCTCGCGCCGGGCTGCCCAGGCCGTGTGGACCGACCCGGCCTCGGCCTATGTGCGTCGACACCTCTCGCCGGCCGGCGTCGAGTCGCCCATCGAGCTGGTGGAGGTGCATTTCCCGCCCGGCGAGACCGTGGTGTTCGACAACCCGGTGCGCCGGGTCGGCATCCAGCAGCAGCTGTGGGTGCTGGCCGGCGAGATGGTGGTCAGTCTGGATGACGCCACCTGGCATCTGGCCACCGGCGACTGCATGGCGATGGCCCTGGCGGCCCGCATCACCTTCCACAACCCCGGTCTGCAAGCGGCGCGTTATCTGCTGGCGCTGAGCAGTGCAGCCGACCTCTCCCGGAGATTCCCATGACCCGTCACCAGCTCATCGAATGCACCCATGCCCGGCACGCCCAGGCCATCCTGGCGATCTTCAACGAGGCCATCGTGACGTCCACGGCCCTGTACGACTATCGGCCGCGCCCGCCCGAGAGCATGGAGGCCTGGTTCGCGGCCAAGGACAAGGGCGGCTTTCCGGTGCTGGGCTTCGAAGACGAGGCCGGGACCCTGCTGGCCTTCGGCAGCTACGGCACCTTCCGAGCCTGGCCGGCCTACAAGTACACCGTCGAGCATTCGGTCTATGTGCACCCGGACCACCGTGGCCAGGGCCTGGGCCTGAAGGTGATGCAGGCCCTGATCGAGGCCGCCCGGCAACGCGAGGTCCACGCCCTGGTCGGGGCCATCGACGCCGGCAATGCCGCCAGCCGGGCCCTGCATGAACGCCTGGGGTTCAGCCATGTGGGCACCCTGCCGCAGGTGGGGTTCAAGTTCGGCCGCTGGCTCGATCTGGCCTTCTACCAGCTGCTGCTGGAGACCCCCCGCCAACCGGTCGACGGTTGAGGCGGCGAGGGCCTCAGCCCACCGCCCAGTAGGTCCGCAGATTGCAGAACTCGCGGAGGCCGGCGGCGGCCAGTTCGCGGCCGTAGCCCGATTTCTTGGTGCCGCCGAAGGGCAGCCGGGCATCGGAGGCGGTCATTGCGTTGAGGAAGACCGCGCCGGTGGTGATGCGCCGCGCCAGGGCCAGGCCACGGGGCCGCGAAGCGGTCCACAGACTGACCGAGAGGCCGAAGTCGCTGGCATTGGCCAGGGCGACGGCCTCGTCGTCGTCGCGTGCCACCGCGATGGCGGCCACCGGGCCGAAGGTCTCCTCGTCGAACACCGCCATGCCGGGGCCGGTCTGGGCGATCACGGTCGGCTCGAAGTAGTTGCCGGCGCCCGCGATGGCCTGGCCGCCGATCAGCACCCGGCCCCCGGCGGCGACGGAGCGCTCGATCTGCCGCTGCAACTGCTCGCGCAGGTCCGGGCGCGCCAGCGGGCCGAGCTGGGTGCCGGGCTGGGTCGGGTCGCCGACGTTCAGGGCGCGCACGCCGGCCACGAAGCGCTCGGTGAATTCGGCTTCCACCGCCGCCGACACGATGAAGCGCTTGGCGCAGACGCAGCTCTGGCCGGCGTTGTTGAAGCGGGCCTTGACCGCCGCCGCCGCAGCGGCCGGCAGGTCGGCGTCGTCGAGCACGATGAAGGCGTCCGAGCCGCCGAGCTCGAGCACCGATTTCTTCGCGTGGCGGCCGGCTGCGGCGCCGATGGCGGCGCCGGCGCGGTTCGATCCGGTCAGGGTCACGGCGGCGATGCGCGGGTCGGCCATCAGCCCCTCGGTCACGGCGGGCACCTCGGGCTCGGCGATGACCAGGGTGGTCACCAGATGCGGCGGCAGCCCGGCGTCGCGGCACAGCTGTTCGAGCGCCAGCGCGCAGCCGGTGACATTGGGCGAATGCTTGAGCAGGATGCCGTTGCCCGCGGCCAGTGAGGGCAGGGCGAAACGCATCACCTGCCAGACCGGGAAGTTCCAGGGCATCACCGCCAGCACCAGGCCGATGGGCTCATGGCTGACCCAGGCGTCCACGCCCTCGATGGCCACCGGCTCATCGGCCAGCAGCCGGGCTGCGTTCTCGGCGTAGTACAGCGCGGTGAGCGCCGACTTCTCGACCTCGCCGGCGGCCTCGGCCAGGGGCTTGCCCATTTCGGCGGTGATCAGGGCGGCGAGCCGGTCTTTCTGCGCGCGCAACTGATCGGCCAGGCGCTGTAAGGCGGCGACACGCCGGGGCAGGGCCTGCAGGCCCCAGGCCAGGGCCGCCTGATGCGCTGCGGCGGTGGCCTGTTCGAGGCGGGCGGCATCCCAGGCCGCGTAGTGCGCCAGGACCTGCTGGGTGGCCGGGTTCAGGGTGGTGATGGAAGAGGGGGAAGAGGGGGAAGAGGAGGAGGGGGGCGAAGCGGTCATGGTGGTCGGTGGTGGCTGGACGGCGGGCATGGCTTCAGGCGTGGTGGAACAGTTGCTGGCAGAAGGTGTTGACCTGGCTGCCCTTGACCACGCAGACCTCGGCGGCTTCGCGCCATCGGGCGAAATGCGGCGCCTGGCGATGGGCCTCGATGGCGGCCTCGTCGTCGTAGAGTTCATAGAAGATGAAGTGGGTCGGGTTCTGCCGATCCTGGGTCACGTCGAAGTAGCGGCAGCCGGGCTCGTCGCGGAAGCTGCGCAGGGCGTTTTCCTCGATGGCGGCGAGGAACTGCGCCAGGCGTTCGGGGTGCACATCGAGGCGGACGATCAGGGCGATCATGGGAATTCCTCCAGTTTCAAGAATCGGGTCGGTGGATCGGGCTCAGGCGGCCGGGGGCAGGGGCACGCGGCTCTCTTCGGCCAGCCTGGCCAGGCTGGCCCAGGTCTGCTCGGCGAGATCGATGCCGTGCTGCTGGTGGTCGGCGGTGTGGATGGCTTCGAGCTCGCCCGGGAAGAAGATGTCTTGCACCCCCTCGGCCGCCGGGCAGGTCTTGACCTCGTCGATCAACTGCTGCATGCGGGCCTCGAAGTCGGCGCGCGGCATCAGGGCTGCGATGTCGATCGTGATCAGCATGTGGCCGCAGCCGCTGCGCCGGTTGGGCTCGTAGGGGCCGGCCACCTGGCTGCCGAAGTGGCTGCCGGTCAGCACGCCGGCCAGCACATCCATCATGAACGAGATCACATAGCCCTTGTGCCCCGCCATCGGCAGGATGAGGCCGTGGATGGCGGCCTGGGCGTCGGTGGTGGGTTGGCCCCGGTCGTCGGCGGCCCAGCCGGCAGGGATGTCCTGCCCGCGCTCGGCGGCCAGGTAGATCTTGCCGCGCGCCACGGCGGTGTTGGCGATGTCCATCACCGCCACCCCGCGTGCCCCTGCCGGTGCGGCGATCGACCAGGGGTTGGTGCCGATGCGTTTCTCGCGGCCGCCCCAGGGGGCCATCGCGGGGCTGGCATTGGTGGCCAGCAGGGCCACGCAGCCGGCTTCGGCGGCCTGGCGGGTGAAATAGGCGGCTGTGCCGAAGTGGTTGGAGTGGCGCACCGCCACCGCGCTGACCCCGTGGCTGCGGGCGCGTGCCACGCCGAGCTGCACCGCCTCGGCGGTCAGCACCTGGCCGATGCCGTCATGGCCGTCGAGCACCACCAGGGCGCCGTGGTCCAGCACCGTCTCGGAGCGGGTGCGGGCCTGCATGGCGCCCGAGCGCAGGCGTTCGACATACCAGGGCAGGCGCAGCATGCCGTGCGAGGAATGGCCCCAGAGTTCGGCCGCCACCAGGCTGTCGGAGAGCAGCCGGGCATCGGCCTCGGGCACGCCATGGGCCTCCAGCACCGCCTGGCCGAAGGCCAGCAAGGGCTCTGGGCGAAGGTTTCTCGTCATGTCGCGGCTCCTCTCAACGTCCATGCTCGGCGGCCACGCGGCGGGTCTCGCCCGAGGCGCTCAGCGTGCGGGTCGCGTCGGCCGTGGCGTAGATCCAGAGGATCTTCATGGGCTGGGTCTGCGACAGGTTGCGGAAGCGGTGCGGCACATTCGGCGGGATGAAGGTCACGTCGTGCGGCTTGAGCCGGTACTCGAGGCCGTCGATGTCCAACACCGCCTCGCCTTCCATCAACACCACGCTCTCCTGGCAGTTGTGGCTGTGGAAGGGGATCTCGACGGCCGGGCCGAAGCTGGTGTAGCCGGTGATGAAGCTGGTGCTGCCGATGGCCGGGCCCACCAGCGGCGTGGTGCGGGCGCCGCCGCCCCGGTCGTGCGACGGGAGCTGCAGCGGATCGAGGACGGCGGCCTGGGACGGGGTGGTTTGCATGGCGTGACTCCTGGGGGTTCGGGAAGGATTCGGGAAAGGTTCAGGGAAAGATCAGGAAAAGATCAGGCAGACGGGGCTGCCGCAAGCGGTGTCGGTGTGCCGGCGGGTGAGCCGGCCGGTCTGCGCATCGACTGCGAACGCAACGATGCTGTCGCTGTCCTCGTTGAGGGCATAGAGACGTCGGCCTGCCGGATCGAGCGTGAAGTAGCGCGGCTTGCGCCCGCCGCTGGGCGTGGCCTCGACGAAGCGCAGACGGCCGTCCAGCGGGTCGACGGCGAACACGGCGATGCTGTCGTGGCCACGGTTCGAGGCGTACAGGGTCCGGCCGTCGGGCGAGACCCTCAGGCCCGAGGCGCGGCTGTCCCCGGCGAAGTCTTCCGGCAGGGTCGACAGGCGTTGCAGCGGGGTCAGCGATCCGTCGCCATGCTCGAAGCGGTAGGCGGTCACGGTCGAGTCCAGCTCGTTGACCACATAGGCCAGCGGCCGTCGCGGGTGGAAGGCGTGGTGGCGCGGACCGGCCTCCTCGCGGGTGGCCACGAAGGGCGCCGGTGCCGGCGACAGGCGCCCGCCGCTGAAGCGCAAGCTGAAGATCCGGTCCAGGCCCTTGTCCGGCACGATGACGTAGTCGCCGCTCGGGTCGAAGCCGTTGAAATGCGGTTTGGCCTGGGTCTGCTCGACGCGGTGCGGGCCGATGGGGCCTTCGAGCTTCAGCAACTGCGCCACCGGCTGCAGCGTGCCGTCCGATGCCACCGGCAGCACGGCCAGGCTGCCGCCTTGGTGGTTGGACACGATGAGGTGGCCGCCATCGGGCGACAGCGCCAGGTGCACCGGGTTGCGCCCCTGCGTGCTCTGGCGGTTCAGGAAGCGCAGCCGGCCGCTGGTGCTGTCGACCGCGAAGGCGCTGACCTCTTCCAGGTCGCCATGGATGGCGTAGAGGTGCCGGCCGGGTCGGTCCAGCAGCAGGTAGGACGGATTCACCAGGTCGCCGAGGACCTGGATCGGCTCGAGTGCGCCGCTTTCAGGCTCGACGCGGAAGACGGTGAGGCCGTCGCCGTGCGCGTTGCGCTCGCGGGTGGTGCGGCTGCCGGCATAGGCAAACATGGGGGGCTCCTGTGGGGTCGGGGAATGCTTGGCGGGGTTCGGGCCGGCCTGGGCGGCGGCCTGCCGGCCGGTGAGGGCGGCGAAGGTGGTCGACAGGCCGATGGCGGTGCTTCGCAGCAGCCAGCGGCGGCGGTCGTGGCGGGGTGGGGTGGGGCCATGGTCAGAGACCTCCTGCGGCGGCGGCCATGGGGCGGTCGCCGGAGGCCGGCCCATTCACGGACATCGGGCGGCGGGTCAGGGTCAGCGTGAACACCACGCCGAGCAGCAGCAGCAGCCCGGCGATGCCGAAGGCCCAGTCGTAGGCGCCGGTGGCGGCCACCACATAGCCGGTCACGATGGGGGCCAGCATGCCGAAGACATTGCCGCCGACCACCACGAAGGCCATGGCCTTGGCCACGTTCTCGCCCGAGGGCATCAGGTCGTTGAGCAGCGAGAAATTGAGCGAGGTGGTCGAGGCGATGCCGGTCAAGGTGACCGAGAACACCGCCATCAGCAGCCAGAGGTCGTGGACGAAGGGAACGGCCAGCACCACGGCGGCGCAGAGCAGGGCCAGGGCGACGGCGTTGCGGCGCCGCCCGCCGGCCACGCCGGAGGCCTTCAGGCAACGGTCGCTGACCCAGCCCGCGACGATGCACAGCACCACCGACACCGCATAGGGCACGGCCGACAGCATGCCGGTCTTGGCAATGCTCAGGTGCCTGGTGGCCTGCAGGTAGCTCGGCAGCCAGGTCAGGAACAGGTACTGGGTGTAGACATTGCAGCCCTGGGTCAGGGCCAGGCCCCACAGGGTGGGGCTGCGCAGCAGTTCGCGCAGGCCGTGGGCCGGCAGGGGGCGGGCCGCTGCGGGGGCCTGGCGACCGGCCAGGATCAGGGCGCGTTCGGCCTCGTCGAGCCAGCCCACGGCCTCGGGTGCGTCGTACCAGCGCAGCCAGGCCAGCAGCCAGACAAAGCCGATGCCAGCCGCCACCACGAAGGACAGGCGCCAGCCCACGGCGGCCACGAGGGCGCCCAGAAGCACCGAACAGATCGCCGGGCCGGCGTACGAGCCGCTGTTGAACATGGCGGTCACCGTGCCGCGCTCGGAGGCCGGAAACCATTGGCGGATGACCTTGGCGCCCACCGGATTGCTGCTCGACTCGCCGCCGCCCATGACGAGGCGGGCCGTCAGCAGGCCCGCAAAGCTGCTGGCCGCGCCGGTGAGCAGGGTGGCCGCCGACCAGACGGCGATGCCGACCGAGGCGAGCCGCCGGCTGCCGAAGCGGTCGATGAGGTAGCCCATCGGCAGCAGGCACAGGGCATAGCTCCAGATGAAGGACGAGAACAGATAACCCATGCCGACCGCATCGAGCTTGAATTCCTCGGCGATCGGCTGGGCCGCGATCGACAGCGCGATGCGGTCCATGTAGTTGATCATGGACAGCACGAAAAGGAACAGTGCGATCCATCCACGGCGTTTCAGCAAGTTTGTCTCCTTGGCATTGAATGCGTTAAATCATTAAAAAAAGCACTGAAGGTCAAAAAAAAGATCAGTTCGCCAGGCTGCTGAAAACCCCCTGGCTCGCCACCTTGCTGCGCCGGGCGTCTTCCAGGTGGTTGCGCATCAGGCCGGCGGCCTGGAGGAAATCGTGGGCGGCCAGGGCTTCGAGGATGGCGATGTGCTCGAGTGCATGGTTGCGGCGCGGCTTGCGGTGTTGGGCCTGGCGGTATTCGACCAGGCGCCGCAGCTGGTCCACCCGGCGGATCGACTGCAGGATGAAGCGGTTGCCCGACCACCTGGCCAGGGTCTCGTGGAATTCCTTGTTGGCTTCGAACAGCTCGATCGCGGTCATGGATTCGTAACCCGACTCGGCGATCAGCCGTTGACGCTGCAGCAGCGCGCGCAGCTCGGCGGGGTCGGGGCGGAAGCTGGCGGCCAGGATGCCGGTGGGTTCGAGGGCGAGGCGGAAGGTGTAGCTCTCTTCATAGGCCTCGGCCGAGTCGATCATGGGCTGGAACTCCCACCCGTGGCCGATGGCCTTCTCCACCCAGCCTTCCTGCTGGATGCGCGACAGGGCCTTGCGCAGGGCCGCCCGGCTGCAGTCGTAGAGACGCATCAGCTCGGCTTCGGTGTTGAGGTCGGGCAGTTGCCTGGCCAGGCGGTCGGAGGCGATGCGCAGGTAGAGCGGGTCGTCCGGCTGGCTGGCCAGGTCGGCGGCGACTTCGCCCAGTTCGGCCGCCCCCAGCTTCAGGAAATAGCCGCGATTCAGGTCGTGCGCCAGCACCCCGGCCGAGGTCAGGAAGCGCAGCGCCGTGTTCACCGGGGTGCGCGAGGTGCCCAGCGCCTCGGCCAGCGTGCTTTCGGCCACATGCTCGCCGGCGCGCAGGTGGGCGCGCCTGACATGGGCGACCACCTCGCGCACCACATGCAGTTGCAGGGCGGTCAGTTCTTGTGCGGCTTGCTGCAGGTCCATGGGGCCTGAGTATCGCCCAAGGTCGAGCCCCCGATCGCCCACGGGCGCCGCAGCCCATCGGGGATGCGGCGTGGGGGTGGAGGGGGTGGTGAAAGGCATGGTCCGGTTCTCTGCTTGACGTGGGTTAATGTGCTTTAAGTTAAAAATAAAAGCAATATAGGCAATGCAAGGGTTAACCCTTTGTTGTCGGCGGCGGCGGACGGATGTCCTCCAGGAGGCGTGGTCCGCCTGGCTCAGGCTCTAAGGTGTGCCGCGTGCCCGCCGCGTCGGCGCCAGCAGTCGCTCCAGCAGGGCTGGGGCCTGGCGCGGGCGGTAGGCCACGCCCAGTGGCGCCATGGCCGCCTTCAGTTGCACGTCCAACAGGGTCACCCGGCCACTGGATTGCAGGCCCCGGACGATGCTGCGCGGCAGCATGGCCACCGCCTGTGGCTGCTGCAACAGGCCTTCGAGCACGGGCAGGGACAGCGTGTTGACGGGAAACCAGCGGGTGTCCGGATACTCGGACAACAGCAGGTCCTCGAAGAGGCGGCGCAGCTGGATGTTCATGGCAGGCAGGACCCAGCACAGGTCGGCCAGTTCCCGCAGGGGCACCTGCCTGGCCTGCGCCAGCGCATGGCCGATGCCGGCCGCCACGACGATGTCATCCTCCAGCAAGGCTTCGAACAGGCAGTCCTCGGGCAGACGTTCGGGGGCGCGGCAGAACACCGCGTCCAGGCTGCCGTCGATCAACATGGGCAACAGGCGTTCGCCACGGTCTTCCAGCAGTTCGAGGTGCACGTGGGGGTGGGTTTCATAGAAGGGGGCCAGCAACGGCGACATCAGCGCATAGGCGGCGGCGGGGATGGTGCCCAGGCGCAGGACGGCGGCGCAGCCCTGCTGCAGGGCCGCCAGTGATTCGGCGGCCTGGCGCAGGCCGGACAGCGCGCCCCGGGCCGATTGCGCCAGCGCCCGCCCGGCCGCGGTGAGCCGGCTGCCGCGTGCATGCCGCTCCAGCAGCGCCAATCCCAGGATCCGCTCCAACTCGGCCAGTGCCTGTGTGGCCGCCGACTGGCTCATGGGCAGACGGGCTGCGGCACGCAAGATGCTGCCGCAGTCCTCCAGCTCGACCAGCAGGTGCAGGTGGCGAAGCCGGCCCTGGTTGACCAGGCGCGTGAAGAGCACGCGGCCCAGGCTGTCGGCAGAGGCCGTGTGGCTGGACGGGGGCAGGGCGTCGCAGGAGGGGCGAGGGGGTATTGGCACGGCCGATGGCTGGGGTGAAAAGCGGTGTGGTGCTTGTGTGGGGCGGTCCAAATAATACGCACGACACCGGGGGCAGGGCCCGGGTCACCCGTCTGTCCACCCTGCCGGAGCATGGAGTTCCCGATGTCTTACCTTCGCTTTCATTTCACCCGCCGACGTGCCGTCCTGATCGCGGGCCTGGCGGCCCTGCCGGCGCTGGCCCAGGGCGATTTCCCGGACAAGCCGATCAAGCTGATCGTGCCTTTCGCCTCCGGCGGCTCCACCGACCTGGTGGCCCGGGTGCTGGCGGAGGGCTTGCGAAAGACGCTGGGCCAGCCCGTGGTGGTGGACAACCGGGGTGGGGCCGGTGGCATGCTGGGCACGGAGGCCGTGGCCCAGGCGGCGCCCGATGGCTACACCCTGGGCATGGCCACGGTCAGCACCATGACCGTGAATCCGGTGCTGTATCCCAAGTCGGAAGCCACCAATGCCAGGATCGAGCCGCTGGTGAATCTGGTCAGCATGCCCTCGGTCTGGATGGTGCACCCGAGCATGGGGGTGAAGGATTTCCAGGGACTGGTCGCTGCCATCCGGGCGCAGCCGGGGCACTTCAGCGCCGCCGTGCCTGGGGTGGGCAGCCTGGGGCAGCTCATGGTCGAGTCGTTCAATGAGACCCTGGGTCTGAAACTGGGCAACGTGCCCTATCGCGGCAGCGGCCCCGCCCTCAACGATGCCCTGGCCGGGGTGGTCCAGGTCATGCCCGATCAACTGCCTTCGGCCTTGCCCCACATCAAGGCCGGCAAGCTGCTGCCCGTGGTGCAGGCGGGTCTGCGGCGAGCCCCTGAGTTGCCGGAGGTTCCGACGTTCAAGGAACTGGGGCATGTGGAACTGAACGATCTGGGCATCAGCTGGTTCGGCCTGATCCTGCCGGCCAGGACGCCGGCGCCGGTGGCGCGGACATTGCGCCAGGCGGCCTTGCAGGCGGTGCAGTTGCCCGAGGTCGTGGCCCGGCTGGGCCAGATGGGCGTCAGCCCGGTGGCGGGCTCCGAACAGGACCTGCCCAGCCTGATCACCTCGCAACTGCGGCGCAATCGGGCCATCGTGCAACGAGCCGGCCTGCGGATCGAATGAGGGCCGACGCATGCATCCGCTCGACACCCTGAAACCCTTCTTTGATCTCCATGCGAGTCGCATTGCCACGCTCAGCGACCGCATCTGGTCCCTGGCCGAACTGCGCTATGCCGAAAGCGGTTCGGCCGGCCTCCATGCCGATGGCCTGGCGCAGGCCGGCTTCCGGATCGGGCAGCCGCTGGCCGGCATCCCCACGGCCTTTGTCGCAGAGCACGGTGAAGGCGGACCGGTGGTGGGGCTGCTGGGCGAATACGACGCACTCTCCGGCCTGAACCAGCAAAGCGGTGCCTTGCAGTGCCGGCCCTCGATGGACAGCCCGGGGCCCAATGGCCATGGCTGCGGACACCATCTGCTGGGGGCGGCGGCCCACCTGGCGGCCCTGGCCGTGCAGCACTACCTGCAGCTCAACGGCTTGCCGGGCCGGATCCGCTTCTACGGCTGTCCTGCCGAGGAGGGCGGTTCGGGCAAGACCTTCATGGCCAGGGCGGGGGTGTTCGACGATCTCGATGCGGCACTGACCTGGCATCCCGCCAGCCACACGGCTGTGTTCGACCAGTCCACGCTGGCCAACATCCAGGCCAGCTTCGTGTTCAAGGGGCGTGCCGCCCATGCGGCCAATGCACCGCACCTGGGCCGCAGCGCGCTCGATGCGGTGGAGCTGATGAATGTGGGCGTCAACTACCTGCGTGAACACATGCCGCCGAATGCCCGTGTGCACTATGCGGTCACCGACAGCGGCGGTCTTTCGCCCAATGTGGTGCAGGCGCGGGCGGAGGTGCTGTACCTGGTGCGGGCGATCGACAACCGCGAGGCGTCCGAGCTGTACCAGCGGGTGTGCAATGTGGCGCGGGGTGCGGCCCTGATGACGGGTTGTGAATTGGAGCTGCGGTTTGACAAGGCCTGCTCCAACCTGCTGCTCAACGACGTGCTCAATCGGGTGATGGAGGCCCAGCTCCAGCACCTGGGGCCGCTGCCCGTGGGTGAGCCGGAACGGCTTCTTGCCCGTGACCACCATGCGACGCTGAGCGCCAGCGACGTGGCCGATGCCGGCCGCTCGCTGGGGGCGGTGTTGCGCGGCCAGGGGATGCCTGCCCTGTTCGAAGGGGTGAAGCCCTATCGGGGACCTGCCGAGGGGGTGATGTATGGCTCCACGGACGTGGCCGATGTGAGTTGGGTGACCCCCACGGCCCAGGCCTGGGTGGCCTGCTATGCGTTCGGCACGCCGTTCCATTCGTGGCAGATGGTGTCGCAGGGGAAGACGTCGCTGGCCCACCTGGGGATGGTGCAGGCCGCCAAGGTGCTGGCGGGCACCGCCATCGCCCTGCTCACTGCGGCCCCCGACACGCTGGCTGCCGCGCGCGCCGAACTGCGCGAACGGCGTGCCGGACCCTATGTGTGCCCGATCCCTGCCGAGGTGCCGCTGCCTTGGCAGCGCGGCTGAGCGCCCCCGCGCGGCCGTCGGCCGGCCTGCTTGCCAACGGCAGGCCATCGGGTCTGCGGGCTGTGTCCTGGACGTAACGGAGGCCCTTCAGCAGGCCGCCTGGCCCGGACGGGCGCGCAGCGCGGCCACCGCGAGGGCCACGGCCGGGTTGCAGGACTGTCGGCTCCAGGCGGCGGCGGTCGTGACGACCTCGGTGGCCTGCTTCAGGGGCTTGAACACCACGTTGCCGGGAGCCATGCGCTTCAGCGCCGCGGGCACCAGGGCGATGCCCTGGCCGCAGCCCACCGAGGCGACCTGGGTGGTCACGCTGCGCACCTCGTGGAGGATGCGGGGCGAGAACCCGCTGGCCTGGCACAGGGCGATGAGGTGGTCGAAGTAGACCGGGCTCACCCGGCGGCTGAACATCACGAAGGCCTCCTCGGCCAGCTCGCCCAGGTCGATGCGGCGCCGGGCTGCCAGCCGGTGGGTGGCCGGCAGGGCCAGCAGAAGGCGGTCCTGGGCGATGGGCAGCGTCTGGACATCGCTGCCCAGGTCGCCCTGAAGGCGGGCGAAGGCGAGGTCGATGTCGCCCGCCTGAAGGGCCGGCACGGCGTCGGCGCTGTCGATTTCGCGCACCGAGATGGTCAGCTCGGGGTGCAGCCGTCGCAGGCGCTCCAGGTAGGGTGGAAGCACCTCGAGCATGGCCGGCGAGATGGCCCCGAGGGTCAGCAGGCCGGTCTGTCCGGCAGTGGCCTCCCGCACGGCCAGCTCCAGTTGTTCCATCTGCTGCACGAACTTGCGCACCGCCGGCACGATGGCCTGGCCGACCGGCGTCAGTTGCGCCCCGCGCCTTGATCGCACGAACAGCGAGGTCTTGAGTGCCTGCTCCAGGGTCTGGATGTGCTCGGTCAGCGGGGGCTGAGACATGCCCAGGCGCCTGGCGGCACGCCCGAAATGCTGCTCTTCGGCCACGGCCAGGAACAGCCACAGCTGCCGCATCAGTCGGAAATTGATCATGGAGTTTTCATAGGTTTTTCGTATCGAAAGCATACCTAGAACGGAATTTACAGAACGTACCGGCTCACCGAAAGTGGCGACTTCCCTCACTTCCGACCTTGCCATGTCCGATGTATTTCTCGATCGCCTGGCCCGTCTGGACACCTCGACGGTCTCCGACGCGCTGGATTTCCTGGCCCTTCCGGGCGCTGCCGTGGGCTTGCGCCCCTTGTGGGACTGTCCGCGCACCGTGGGCCGCGCCAGCACCGTGCAACTGGGCCCCCGCAGCGGCACCGCGCCCACGGTCCACCTGATCTCGCCGGTGATTGCCGCCATCGAACGCCAGGACCGCGTGCTGGTGATCGCAGGCGGGCTCGACGGCGTCTCCTGCTGGGGCGACATCCTGGCCCACGGCGCCCGGGCCAAGGGCATCCGCGCCACCGTGATCGACGGTTTCGCCCGCGACATCGAGGCCAACGAGGCGCTGGCCTACCCGGTCTTCGGTCGCGGCGTCACCATGGTCAGCGCGCGCAACCGGGTGGTGCAGACCGGTTCGGGCCTGCCGGTCCGCGTGGCCGGGGTCGTGGTCGACGAAGGGGACTACGTGATCGCAGACCGCTGCGGCACGGTGTTCGTCACGGCGGCCCGCATCGAGGAGGTGCTGGACCTGGCGGAGCGGATCGGCCGCCGCCAGGACGCCATGGTGCAGGCGGTGCGGGCGGGGCGCTCGGTCGAGGAGGTGATGCACGACCGTGAATTCGAAGCCATCCAGGCAGGAGCCGCCGCATGAACCCCCAGGACCAGGAACTGGTGGCCCTGTTCGAAGGGCTGGACACACCGGGCGTCTCCGATGCCATGGACCGCCTCGGCCTCGCGGGCCAATGCCTGGGCATCGCGCCGCTGGAGAACTACGCGAGCGCCGTGGTGGGGCCGGCCTTCACGGTCCGCTACGTGGCCTGCGGCCAGCCGGCCGGTACCGTGGGCGACTTCATCGACGAGGTGGGCGAAGGCGACATCCTCGTCATCGACAACGGCGGGCGCACCGACGCCACGGTCTGGGGCGACATCATGACCCAGTACGCGGGCCTGCGCGGCATCGCCGCCACGGTGATCGATGGCGTCTGCCGGGATGTGGCCCGGGCCCTGGGCGACGGCTACCCCTTGTTCACGCGGGGGCGCTTCATGCGCACCGGCAAGGACCGGGTGGAGGTCGCCGAGGTCAACGGCCCGGTCTCGATCGGCACCGCCCGGGTGGTGGCCCGCGACATCGTGGTGGCGGATGCCAACGGGGTGGTGGTGGTGCCGCGCGAGCGCGCCCGCGAGGTGGCCGAGCTTGCCGCCCGGATCGAGGCGGCCGAATCACGCATCCGTGAATTGATCCTGGCCGGCACGACGCTGGGCCAGGCCCGTGCCCAACTGGGCTACCACCAACTGCAGACGAGGGACGCATGAACGAAACCTGCCTGAACATCGCTGCCCAGGCCCAGGCCCTGGCGCTGGGGACGGCAACGCTCTACGAGGCCTCGGGCCAGCCCTGTTCGCTCGATCCCGCGCTGCGTCCCGTGTGGTCCGGGGCGGCGATGGCCGGCCCCGCCTACCCGGTCCGCTGCTCGCCGGGGGACAACCTGGCCATCCATCTGGCGATGGAGCGCGCGCCCCGGGGCAGTGTGCTGGTGGTCTGCACCGATGACTTCGTGGCCGGCTACTGGGGCGAGGTGCTGACTGCCGCCGCCGAGGCGGCCGGCCTGATCGGCCTGGTCATCGACGGTGGCGTGCGCGACGTGGCCGCCCTGCAGCGGCGCCGCTTCCCGGTGTTCGCCAGGGGCATCTCGGTGCGCGGCACCATCAAGGCCAGCGCGCCCTCGGTCGGGCGTCCCATCCTGATCACCGGCGTGCCGGTGGCCACGGGCGATCTGGTCGTGGCGGATGAGGACGGTGTCGTCGTGCTGCCCCTGGCCGACAGGGACCGCGTGATGGCCGCCGGCGAGGCCCGCGCGGCCAAGGAGGCCGACATGATGCGCCGGCTGGCCGAAGGCCGCAGCACGGTCGATCTGCTGGGCCTGTCGGCCTGGCGGGAGTCGGCAGCATGACGACGGCACCTCTGCCCCTCAATGCCCACCTGGTGGCGGCGCGGCCGTCGGCCACCTACCGCATGATCGACCGCGTGGCGGAGCGCCGGGCCGCCGGCGCGCAGATCATCTCGCTGAGTGCCGGCGAGCCTGATTTCGACACGCCCACCCATGTGCAGGAGGCGGCCATCGCCGCCATCCGTGCCGGCCATACCCGCTACACCCAGGTGGCCGGCCTGCGGGCGCTGCGCGAGGCCGTGGCGGCCAAGTTCCAGCGCGAGAACGGACTGCCGACGCGCTGGCAGGACACCCTGGTGTGCAGCGGCGGCAAGCAGGTGATCCACAACGCGCTGGCCGCCACCCTCAACCCCGGCGACGAGGTGATCGTGCCGGCACCCTGCTGGGTGAGCTACCCCGAGATGGTGCAGCTGTGCGGTGCCCGGCCGGTGCTGCTGCCCTGCGCCGAGGCCAGCGGCTTCAAGCTGACGCCACAGGCGCTGGCCGACGCCATCACGCCGCGCACACGTTGGCTGCTGCTGAATTCGCCGTCGAATCCGACAGGGGCGGTCTACAGCGCCGATGAATTGCGCGCCCTGGCCGAGGTGCTGCTGGGCCACCCTGGGGTGCTGGTGCTGTCGGACGACATCTACGAGCATCTGGTCTTCGACGGCGCGCCCTTCGCCACCCTGGCCCAGGTCGAACCCCGGCTGGCGCCGCGCACCCTGACGATGAACGGGGTCTCCAAGGCCTACGCCATGACCGGCTGGCGCATCGGCTACGCCACCGGCCCGCAATGGCTGCTGGAGGCGATGGAGAAACTCCAGGGCCAGCAGACCTCGGGCGCCTGCAGCATCTCGCAGCATGCGGCCCTGGCCGCGCTCAACGGTCCGCAAGACTTCGTGCGCCAGACACGGCAGGCCTTCGAGCGGCGGCGCGATGCGGTCGTCGAGCGCCTCAATGCCTGTGTCGGTCTGCGCTGCCCGCGTCCGGGCGGCGCCTTCTATGCCTTCGCCTCCTGCGAGGGCCTGATCGGCCGCCGCAGTGCGGCGGGGCGGCGCCTGCTCAGCGACGAGGACGTGGCGCTGGCCCTGCTGGACGATGCCCAGGTGGCCGTGGTGCAGGGCAGCGCCTTCGGACTGGGCCCCTATCTGCGCATCGCCTATGCGCTGGATGACGCGGCGCTGCGCCGCGCCTGCGACGCGATCCAGGCCTTCTGCGAGGGAACCACGGCCTGAGGCGGCCAACACCTTCGGACTGGCTCCGGGGGGCGGGCGGTGGTGCGGCAGGGCCCGCCCGATTCAGGCCCCGGCCTCTCCGTCGGCCACCAGCCAGGCCTGCCGTTGCAGCCAGCGCCCCAGTTCGTTGTCGTTGCCCAGGCCGAGCTTGGCGAACAGGTGGGCGCGGTGGGTCTCGACCGAGCGCGGGCTGCAGGGTGGGTCGAGACGGCGGGCGATCTCCTTGTTGGGCAGGCCCAGGCCGACCTGGCGGGCCACTTCACGTTCGCGCGGGGTCAGCTCCTGCCAGCGCTGCAGGGCTTCGGCGCGCGCCGAAGCCTCGGCCAGGGCGGCGGGCAGCTTCTCGAGCAGGCGGGCGGTGTCGGGTTTGACCACCCAGTCGAAGGCGCCCAGGCGCATGGCCTCCAGGGCCATCGGGATGTCGCCGTGACCCGACAGGAACAGCACCACCAGGGGGCTGCGCCGCTGGCGCAACTGCTCCAGCACGGCCAGGCCGTTCATGCCGCCCAGGCGCAGGTCCAGGATCACGCAGCCGGGCTGCTGCGGCCCGAGGGCCTGCACAAAGGCCTCGCCCGAATCGAAGCCCTGCAGCGGCAGGCCCTGCGGAAACAGCAGCAGCAGCAGCGAGCGGCGGATGGCTTCGTCGTCGTCGACCAGGTAGAGGGTCAGGGCGGGTGAGGTGCTCATGGGGCTGGGGTCAGGGGCAGTGTGAAGCTGAAACAGGCGCCTTCCCCGTCGGTCTGTTGCAGGCACAGATGGCCGCCATGGGCCTCGACCAGGGTGCGGCAGATGCTCAGGCCCAGGCCCAGTCCTTCGGGCTTGGTGCTGAAGAAGGGCGTGAACACCTGTTCGGCCAGGGCCGGGGGGATGCCGGGGCCGTGGTCGCGCACACGGATCTCCAGGGTCTGCTCGGTGGGCTGCACCGCGATCTCGATGCGGCGCCGCGCGGGGGGCTGGTCCTGGACCGCCTGCAGGGCGTTCTGCAGCAGGTTGATCCACACCTGCTCGATCAGCACCCGGTCGATGCGCAGCTCGGGCAGGTCGGGGGCCAGGTGCAGTTCGATCTGCACCTGGTGGGCCTGCAGGTCGGACTGCAGCAGGGCCAGCACATGGTCGAGCAGCGGGGGCAGGGCACAGGTCTCGCGGCGGCTGTGCTGGGGCCGGATGAAGCCCCGGATGCGCTGGACGATCTCGCCGGCGCGCCGCGCCTGGGCCACGATGTCGTCGAGGGCGGAGATCAGCAGCGCACCGCCGTCGCCCTGGGGCAGCGGGGGGTGGGCCGCCAGGGCGCGGGCGGCCAGTGCGAAGCTGGACAGCGCCATCAGCGGCTGGTTGAGTTCATGCGCCAGCGTCGAGGCCATCTCGCCGAGGCTGGCGAGGCGGGCGCTGCGCTGCAGTTGCAGGGCCTGCTCGCGCTGGCGGGCCTCGGCCTGCTTCTGGCTGGTGATGTCGACCACCGAGCTCATCCAACCCTGCTGTCGGCCTTCAGCATCGATCAGCGGGGCGGTGTAGACCCGGGTGATCACATCGTGGCCGTCCCGGTGGCGCACCCGCGACTCGAAGCCCTGGGGCGCCACCCGGCCCTGCAGGGTGGCCTCGCTCTCGCGCTGGTGCCGGTCCAGGTCGTCCGGGTGCCAGTAGGGGTAGGGCGGGGTGCAGCCCAGCAGCTCGTCGGCACGCAAGCCCACCATCTCGCACAGCGCCGGGTTGACGTAGATGATGCGGCCCTCGCGGTCGCGGGCGCGCATGCCCACCACCAGCGAGTCTTCCATGGCCTTCTGGAAGGCGTGGGCCTGTTGCAGGTCCTGGGTGCGCTCCTGCACCCGCTGCTCCAGTTCGCGCCGGGCCTGCCGCTGCTCGGCGAAGCGGCGTTCGCGCTGCTGCCAGTACAGACCGGCCAGCAGCAGGACGGCCGCCGCCAGGGTGGACAGCACCAGGGCCTGGCGGCGCGCCTGTTCCACCTCGGCGTTGTCGGCCGTGACGGTCAGGGTCCAGCCGAGTTCGGGCAGGTGGGCGTCCAGCGCCAGCCAACTGCGGGGGCGGCCGTCCAGGGACGCATGCAGCAGGTAGTCGGGACGGTCGGCGCGGCGTTCGATGGACCAGGGCAGGGCCGTGGCGTCCGCGTGCTCGCCGTACTGGCGCTGCTCGCCAAGCTGGCGCAGGTCTTCCGGGGCGAGGGGGCGGCGGCTGCGGTACAGCCACTGCGGCACCGAGCTGAGGAAGACGATGCCGCGCGCGTCCAGCAGCAGCACCGGGTCGACCGACTGGGACCAGGTCTGCTCGACCGCATCGAGGCTGACCTTGACCGCGACCACGCCCAGGACGCGGCCCTGCTGGCGCACCGGCTCGGCGATGAAGAGGCCGGGCCGGCCGGTGGTCATGCCCACGCCATAGAAGGCGCTGCGCTGGCCCTGCAGGGCCTGGACGAAATACGGGCGCCGCTGGTAGGACTGGCCGACAAAGCTGTCGCGGGTGTTCCAGTTGCTGGCGGCCAGGGCCGTGCCCTGGGCATCGATGAGATACAGGGCGGCCGAATCGGTGCGCCCCTGCAGATCCTCGAAGCTGCGGTTGACCCGTGCGCGCAGCGCCTGGTCGCGCGGGTGCTGCAGCAGCGCCAGGATGTCGGGGTAGCGCGCGGTGGCGTAGGGCAGGGCATCGAACCGGCCGGCGACACCGCGCAGACCCAGGGTGTAGACCTGCAAGGCCTGCTGCAGGGCTTCGGTGCGGGCCTGACGTTCGCGGCGCGCAGCCCATTCGCCCGCTGCGGCGATGAGGGCCAGGGTCAGCAGTCCGAGCAGGGCCTGGCGCAGCCGGCGCGGCCAGCGCGGGCGGTGGGGCTGGGTGGCGCGGTTCGGGGACAAGGGGCTTGGTGTGGGAAGGGCGGGGGCTCCACGATAGCGCCCCGGCGCGGCCTGCGGCACCGGGATCCGGGTTTCTGGGGTTTCTGCGTAGTTCTACGCAGAGCGGGGCGGCGACCGGCACGGATGCGCCTGCGCCCGCCGCGGCGGACACTGGCGGCACATTCCCCGCGCCCGCCTTCCGGTCGGCGCCCCACAGGAGACAGAACCCATGAACACCCCCCTGAGCCCCGCCGGCCTGCCCGGCGGCGCCCCTGCAGAACGCATCGAGGCCGGCCGGCTGCGCTCCATCCTCATCGGCTCGGCCGGCAACCTCGTTGAGTGGTATGACTTCTATACCTACGCAGCCTTTTCGCTGTACTTCGCGAACGCCTTCTTCCCGGCCCAGGACGCCACCGCCCAGATGATGTCCACCGCCGGCATCTTCGCCCTGGGCTTTTTTGTGCGCCCGCTCGGCGGCCTGGTGTTCGGCTACCTGGGCGACCGCCACGGGCGCCGGGTGGCGCTGATGTCGTCGGTGTTGCTGATGTGCTTCGGCTCGCTGCTGATCGCCTGCGCACCGACCCATGCGGTGGCCGGGGCCTGGGCACCGGCCCTGCTGCTGCTGGCCCGTCTGCTGCAGGGCCTGAGCCTGGGCGGCGAATACGGCTCCAGCGCCACCTACCTGTCGGAGATGGCGGGCTCGCGCCACCGGGGCTTCTATGCCAGCTTCCAGTACGTCACCCTGATCGGCGGGCAGTTGCTGGCCCTGCTGGTGCTGCTGGTGCTGCAGCACTGGGTGCTCAGCGATGCCGAGCTGCGTGCCTGGGGCTGGCGCATTCCCTTCGCCATCGGCGCCGGCCTGGCCCTGCTGGCCCTGCGCATGCGGCGCGACCTGGCCGAGACCGCCTCGTTCGAGGCCGCCCGGCAGAAGAAGAAGCCCATGGGCGGCCTGGCCCAGCTGGCGCGCCATCCGCGCGAGGTGCTGCTGGTGGTCGGCCTGACCATGGGCGGCACCCTGGCCTTCTACGTCTACACCACCTACATGCAGAAATTCCTGCGCCTGTCGGTGGGCCTGAGCGACAGCCAGACCACTGCGGTGTCGGCGGCCTCGCTGATCTTCGCCATGCTGCTGCAGCCGATCTACGGGGCGCTGTCGGACCGCATCGGCCGCCGGCCCATGCTGGTGGGTTTCGCGGTGCTGGGCACCCTGTTCACCGTGCCGCTGCTCAGCGCGATCCGCCAGGCCCAGGGCCCCTGGCAGGCCTTCGCCCTGATCGCCTGCGCCTGGCTGATCGTGTCGGGCTACACCTCGATCAATGCGGTGGTGAAGGCCGAGCTGTTCCCGGCGGCGATCCGCGCCACCGGGGTGGGCGTGCCCTATGCCTTCGCGGTGTCGGTGTTCGGCGGCACGGCCGAGTACGCGGCGCTGTGGTTCAAGCAGGCCGGGATCGAGTCAGGCTTCTACTGGTACGCCACCGCGGTCATCGCCTGCACCCTGCTGGTGTGCTGGTGCATGCGCGACACGCGCAGCACCTCGTTGATCGACGCCGAGGAGGCCGTTGCGGCCTGAGGCTGAACGCTCAGCGCAGATCGAGCACGCAGCCGTCGCCCAGGGCCTCGCGCCAGACCCGCACCCGGCTCGGCGCGGGCTGCAGATGGGCCAGTTCGCGGGCGATGAAGGCGCAGAGGTTCTCGAGCGTCGGCTTGCCCAGGCCGGGCACTTCGTCGAGCAGGTGGTGGTCGAGCTTGTCGCGCACCACGGCCAGGGCCACGCGCAGGTGGCCGATGTCGATCACCATGCCGGTGTCGGGGTGCAGCGGGCCCTGCACATGGACCTCGGCGAAATAGGTGTGGCCGTGGATGCGGCGGCTGCCTTCGGCCTCGATCTCGCGCTGCAGGGTGTGGGCGGCGTCGAAGAAGATGCGCTGGCTGACGGTGTAGAGGGCTTGGGACTTCATGGGTGGATACGGTGGGGCATCAGCGGATGCCGGTGAGCTTGTGGGTCTGCAGGCTCAGGCGCCAGGCCGGGCGCTGCAGACAGGTCTGGATGCACAGATCGATGTGGGCCGCCTGCTGCGGGCCGTCCATGGGCTGCAGGAAACGGTGCTGGAAGTCGCCGGCCTGTTCGAGCTGGTCGAGGTCCAGGCCCGGCTGGGGCCAGACCAGCTTCAGCTCCTGGCCGCGGCGCTGCAGCCAGGGCGCGCCGGCCTTGGGGCTGATGCAGAGCCAGTCGATGCCGGCCGGGGCCTCCAGGCTGCCGTTGCTCTCGACCGCGATGCGGAAACCGCGCGCATGCAGGGCTTCGATCAGGGGCGGGTCGAGTTGCAGCAGCGGCTCGCCGCCGGTCAGCACCACCAGGCGGTGGGCGAGCACGCCGCCCGGCCATTGGGCCTCGACCTGCGCCGCCAGGGCCTCGGCATCGGGGTACTTGCCGCCCAGGGTGCCGTCGGTGCCGACGAAGTCGGTGTCGCAGAAGCGGCAGACCGCCGTGGCGCGGTCTTCCTCGCGGCCGCTCCAGAGGTTGCAGCCGGCGAAGCGGCAGAACACCGCCGGCATGCCGGCCTGGCCGCCCTCGCCCTGCAGGGTGTAGAAGATTTCCTTGACGCTGTAGCTCATCGGAGACGTCCTTTCACCAGGCGTGCAATGCGTTGTCGGGGAAGCGGCCCTGCTTGACGGCGGCCACATAGGCCTCGATGGCCTGCTTCACCCCGCCGGCACCTTCGAGGAAATTGTGGACGAAGCGCGGCATCCTGCCCAGGTGGATGCCCAGCATGTCGTGCATCACCAGCACCTGTCCGGCGGTACCGCTGCCGGCGCCGATGCCGATGGTGGCGCAGCGGGCCAGCGCCCGGGTCAGCTCGGCGGCCAGCGCGGCCGGCACCATCTCGAGCACCAGCATGGCGGCGCCGGCCTCCTGCAGGGCCAGGGCGTCCTGGCGCAGGCGTTCGGCCGCCTGTTCGTCCTTGCCCTGCACCCGGTAGCCGCCGAGGGCGTGCACCGTCTGCGGGGTCAGGCCCAGGTGGGCGCAGACCGGCACGCCGCGCTCGACCAGGAAGCGCACCGTCTCGGTGGTCCAGCCGCCGCCTTCGAGCTTGACCATGTGGGCGCCGGCCTGCATCAGGGCGGCCGCACTGCGCATGGCCTGCTCGCGTGATTCCTGGTAGCTGCCGAAAGGCAGGTCGGCCACCAGCCAGGCGGTGCCCTGGGCGCGGCGCAGGCCCCGGGCCACGCTTTCGGTGTGGTAGCACAGGGTGTCGAGGCCGACCCCGACGGTGCTGGCCAGACCCTGGCAGACCATGCCCAGCGAGTCGCCGACCAGCAGGCATTCGACCCCGGCGGCATCGGCCATGGCGGCGAAGGTGGCGTCGTAGGCGGTGAGCATGGTGATCTTCTCGCCGCGCGCATGCAACTCGGCCAGGCGCGGCAGGCTCAAGGGCTTGCGCGTGGCCGGCGGGCTGGCCGGCGGCAGGGTGCCGTAGGGCGAGGCGGTCTCGGGGCTGTGGGGCGGGTGCTTCGGGTTCATGGCTGGGGTCGGGTGCGCGCTGGCGGGACCAGCAGGGTGGGGGCGGCCGGTGCGGCGCGCTCGGGGTAGTCGCGGCTGTAGTGCAGGCCGCGGCTTTCGCGGCGCAGCTGGGCCGAGCGCACGATCAGATCGGCCACCTCGACCAGGTTGCGCAGCTCCAGCAGGTCGCGGCTGACGTGGAAGTGGGCATAGAACTCGTCGATCTCGGCGCGCAGCAGGCCGATGCGGTGGGCGGCGCGCTCCAGGCGCTTGTTGCTGCGCACGATGCCCACGTAGTCCCACATGAAGCGGCGCAGTTCGTCCCAGTTGTGCGAGATGACCACGGTCTCGTCGGCATCGCGCACCTGGCTGTCGTCCCAGGCGGGCAGTTCGGGCGGCGGCGGGGGCGCCTCGGCGCGCACGGCGGCGGCGGCGGCCCGGGCGAAGACCATGCATTCGAGCAGCGAGTTGCTGGCCAGCCGGTTGGCGCCGTGCAGGCCGGTGCAGGCGGTCTCGCCGATGGCGTACAGGCCGCGCAGATCGGTGCGGCCGGCCAGGTCGGTGAGCACGCCGCCGCAGGTGTAGTGGGCGGCCGGCACCACCGGGATGGGCTCGCGGGTGATGTCGATGCCCAGCTCGGCGCAGCGCGCCAGGATGTTGGGGAAGTGCGCGTGCAGGAAGTCGGGGCTCTGGTGCGAGATGTCCAGGTGCACGCAGTCCAGGCCGTGGCGTTTCATCTCGGCGTCGATGGCGCGGGCCACCACATCGCGCGGGGCCAGTTCGCCGCGCGGGTCGTGCCCGGGCATGAAACGCCCGCCGCCGGCCGAGGGCGGCAGCAGCAGGCGGCCGCCTTCGCCGCGCACCGCCTCGCTGATCAGGAAGGACTTGGCCTCGGGGTGGTAGAGGCAGGTCGGGTGGAACTGGATGAATTCGAGGTTGGCCACCCGGCAACCGGCCCGCCAGGCCGCCGCGATGCCGTCGCCGGTGGCGGTGTCGGGGTTGGTGGTGTACAGGTACACCTTGCCGGCGCCGCCGGTGGCCAGCACGGTGTGCGGCGCCCGGAAAGTCTTGACCCGGTCTTCGCGCTCGTCGAGCGCATACAGGCCGACGCAGCGCGCGGGGCCGGGCAGGCCCAGGCGCTCGCTGGTGACCAGGTCGACCAGGGTGTGGTGCTCCAGCAGGGTGATGCCCGGGGTCTGGCGCACCTGCGCGATCAGGGTCTTCTGGACCGCGGCGCCGGTGGCGTCGGTCACATGGGCGATGCGTCGCGCGCTGTGGCCGCCCTCGCGGGTCAGGTGCAGCTCGCCGTCTTCGAGCGAGAAGGGCACGCCGAGTTCGCGCAGCCAGGCGATGGCCTCGGGCGCATGCTCGACCACGAAGCGGGTGGCGGCCAGGTCGCACAGGCCGGCGCCGGCCACCAGGGTGTCCTCGACATGGGCGTCGAAGCTGTCGTCTTCGGCCAGCACGGCGGCGATGCCGCCCTGGGCCTGGCCGCTGGCGCCGTCGCCGAGCGTGCGCTTGGTGAGCACCGCCACGCGGTGGGTGGGTGCCAGCAGCAGGGCGGCACTGAGGCCGGCCAGGCCGCTGCCGACGATGAGGATGTCGAAATCTGTCACGGGACGGGTCGATCAGGAGGCGCTGGGCGCCGGGGTGGAAACGGTGGGACTCGGTCAGACGGGGGTGTAGGCCAGCCGCACATAGATCGGTGCGAAGGCCTCGGCCTGGGTGATCTCGATGAGCGTCTCCTTGGCCAGCTCGAGCAGGGCGATGAAGGTGACCACCAGCACGGTGGAGCCGCGCCCGGGGTCGAACAACTCTTCGAACTCGACGAAGCGGCGGCCCTGCAGGGTGCGCAGCACCATGCTCATGTACTCGCGCACGCTGAGCTCCTCGCGGGTGATGCGGTGGTGCTGCACCAGCCGCGCGCGCTTGAGGATGTCGCGCCAGGCCTCCTGCAGATCGACCACATGGACTTCGGGAAAGCGCGGCTGCAGGCTCTGCTCAATGTAGACCTGGGCGCGCAGGAAGTCGCGGCCGAAATGCGGCAGCGCATTGAGCTTGGCCCCGGCGAGCTTCATCTGCTCGTATTCGAGCAGGCGACGCACCAGCTCGGCGCGCGGGTCTTCGGCCTCCTGGCCCTCGGCCACCGGTTTCGGCGGCAGCAGCATGCGCGACTTGATCTCGATGAGCATGGCCGCCATCAGCAGGTATTCCGCGGCCAGTTCGAGGTTGTGGCTGCGGATCTCGTCGACATAGGCCAGGTACTGCCGTGTGACGGCGGCCATCGGGATGTCGAGGATGTTGAAGTTCTGCTTGCGGATCAGGTAGAGCAGCAGGTCCAGCGGCCCTTCGAAGGCTTCGAGGAAGACCTCGAGCGCATCGGGTGGGATGTAGAGGTCGTTGGGCAGCGCGAACAGGGGCTCGCCGTACAGCCGGGCCACCGCGACGTGGTCGACCACGCTGGGCATCACCGCCTCCTGCAGCGCCTCGTCGGAGGCGGGCGGCAGCACCAATCCTTCGGCCGCAGCGGTGCTCATGGCCGGAGATGCCTCCAGGGGGACAGGTGCCGCATGGCGCCCCGACCGGGCTCAGTGGCCCGTCTGGTAGACGTAGGGCTTCTGGGCCACCCGGGCCTGCTCGTAGGCGGCCTGGGCCTCGCGGTCCTGCGGCTTGTCCCAGAGCAGGGCGCGGCCGGCCTGCTGCTGGGCATCCAGTTCGGGGCGGCTGCGCTTGAGCTGGTCGATGAACTGGGTGGTTTCGGAGGAGTAGTCGGGGCGGCGGAAGATGGACATGGCTGAAATCCTTGGAATGCGCGATTTTAGCGGGCGGCGGCGACCGGAGCGGTCGTGGCGCACTTCAGCCGGGATCTGCCGAGTGGGCCGCTGCCAGTTCGGCGGCGAAGCCCGAGCGCCGCACCAGGTCCGCCGGCTGGGCCTGCAGGGCCTCCAGATGGAGCTGGCCGCCGCGCTGGCGGATCACCCGGTTCAATTGCCGCAGCGCGTCCAGCCCGGTGGTGTCCAGGGCGATGAGCTGCTGCGCCTCGAGCACCACCGTGGGCGCCGCCGGGCCGGCCTCGATCTCGGCGGCCAGGGTGTCGATGCGGTCGACCGCGCCGAAGAACAGGGCGCCGTAGAGGCGGTAGCGGCGTGCGCCGCCGGCCGCCTCGAGCGGGGTGACGCTGAACAGCGAGCTCATGCGCCGGATGAACAGCGCACAGGCCAGCACCAGGCCGACCTCGATCGCCACCGTCAGGTCGAACACCACGGTGAGCAGGAAGGTGCCGAGCATCAGGGCCCGGTAGTGGACGGTGAAGTGGCGCAGGGCGACGAACTCGTGCCATTCGCCCATGTTCCAGGCGACGAAGAGCAGGATGCCCGACAGCACGGCCAGCGGGATGCGCTGCGCCAGCGGGGCCGCCGCCAGCACGATCAGGGCCAGGCTCAGCGCATGCACCAGGCCGGCCACCGGTGAGCCGGCGCCGGCGCGGATGTTGGTCACGGTGCGGGCGATGGTGCCGGTGGCGGGCATGCCGCCGATGAAGGGCATGACGAAATTGGCGATGCCCTGGGCCATGAGTTCCTGGTTGGAGTCGTGCCGCGGCTGCTGGCTGATCTGGTCGGCCACGCGGGCGCACAGCAGGGATTCGACCGCGCCGAGCAGGGTGATGGTGATCGTCGGCGACAGCAGCTGTTTGGCGCTCTCCCAGGAGAACGGGGGCAGGGCCAGGTCGGGCAGGCCGCGCGGGATGGCGCCGAAGCGGCTGCCGATGGTCTCGACCTGCAGATCGAGCGCCCAGGCCAGGGCCGTGAGGGTGAGCAGGGCCACCACCGGCCCGGGCACCCGTGCGGCCCCATGCATGGCGCGGCGCATGCCGGGCAGGTCCAGGGCATGGTGGAAGCGGTGCTCGCGGCCCCACAGCCAGGGCCAGACGAACAGACCGACCACGCAGGCCAGCCCCAGGCCGAAGGCGGCCGGGTTGAAACTGGCCAGGTGCTGCCAGAGCGCCTGGATCTGCGAGAAGAAGTCGGCCGGCATGCGCTCGATCTTCAGGCCCATGAAATCCTTGAGCTGGGACAGCGCGATCAGCACCGCGATGCCGTTGGTGAAGCCGACCACGATGCTGACCGGCACATAGCGCACCAGGCTGCCCAGGCGCAGCAGGCCCATGAGGAACAGCAGCACCCCGGCCAGTCCGGTGGCGATCAGCAGGTTGGTCAGGCCGTAGCGGTCGATGATGCCGTAGACCACCACGATGAAGGCCCCGGCGGGGCCGCCGATCTGCACACTGGAGCCCCCCAGCAGCGAGATCAGGAAGCCGGCCACGATGGCGGTCCAGAGGCCGGCTTCGGGCTTCAGGCCCGAGGCGATGGCGAAGGCCATGGCCAGCGGCAGGGCCACGATGCCGACGGTGAGGCCGGCACCGATGTCGCGCCAGGCCCGGGTGCGGTTGTAACCACGGCAGGCCTCGAGCAGGCGGGGGCGGAAGCGGGCCAGGGGCCAGGACACGTGCATGACCGGAGATTGTGGCACTGCAAGGGATGGCGTCCAGGCCGGCTTTCCCCCAGGCTGCCGCTTGGTAACAATCTTGTTACATTTTAGGCATGAGGAGAAACAGCTCGCCGTGGTGGGCCGGCACCTGGTGCCGGGTGTGTCTGTGTCTGTTGGGCCTGGTCGCTGGGCTGCCGGTCTGGGCGCTGGGGGCGGATTGGCAGGGCCTGACGCCGCCGGCGCGGCAGTTGTCGGACCCGGGCGGCAGCGAGGGTGTGGCGCGCATCAGCCAGCGTTTTGCCGCCGGCGAGGGGGTGCCGGTGGCCGGGCGCGAGATCTACGAGCTCGGCGGCTCCCAGGTGCAGTGGTTTGCCATCGACCTGCCGGCGATCCTGGCACCGCGCGCGGCCGTGTTCAGTGTGCCGCATGCCGGCATCAACCACCTCACCTTCTATTGGCAGGGTGAGGGCGGCCGATGGCTGATGGCCGAGTCCGGCGACCAGTTGCCGGTGGCCGACTGGCCGATGCCCTACCTGCATCCGGCCTTCGATTTCGTGGCCCAGCCGGGTTATCCACGGGTCTATCTGAGCGTGCAGCACAGCCAGCCCATGGGTCTGTTCTGGCGGCTCTGGGACCGGCGCGTGTTCGATGACAGCAGCCGTCTGTGGCATCTGGCCATCGGAGTCTACGGCGGCTGTCTGCTGCTGGTGGTGGTCCTGAACCTCATCCAGGCGGCGGTCTGGCGCGAGAGCCTGCCGCTCTATCTCGCCCTCTCGGTGGCCTGCACCGGCCTGGCGATGGCGTCATTGATCGGCCTGGGCGGAGAGTACCTCTGGCCTGCGCTGCCGCATTGGAATGATCTCGCGGCGGTGGTGTTGCCGGCGCTGGCGATGGCCAGCCTGCCCCTGTTCCTGAGCCGTCTGATGGCCGCTGCGCTGCCCGGCTGGGTGCGGCACGGCCTGCTCGCCATGGCCGCTTTCGGGCTGCTGTTCGCACTGGGTTTCCTGCTGCTGGGGCGCAAGCCCCTGTTCATCGTCTCCAATCTGTATGACCTGGCGGCGTTGGCGCTGTGCGTGTGGAGCGCCTGGTTGTTCGCCCGGCGCAACCCCCGGGCAGGCGCCTGGGTGGTGGTGGCCTGCGTCCTGTTGATGGCCGGCGCGATGCTGCCCATCCTGCGCAACCTGGGCTTGATCCCGCTCAGCGATGCCACGCAGTACGCGGCGCCGCTGACGGCGCTGTTCGAGATCCCGCTGCTGATGACGGCATTGCAGCTCTGGGGGCGCCAGCGCCGCGACCAGCAGGTCCGCCAGCATGCGCTGTCGCCACTGGACGCACTCACCGGCCTGTGCCACGAGCGGGTGGTGATCGAGCGGCTGGACCACCTGATCCTGCGCCAGCATCGCAACCTGCGCCTGGGCGCGGTGATGCGCATCCGCATCAGCAATCTGCAGGCCCTGTTCAGCCAGTGCGGACCTCAGGTGGCGGAAGAAGTCACGTTGCAGGCCAGCCAGTGCATCGCCCGCCTGGTGCGGCGCAGTGGCGACACCCTGGGCCGCCTGGGCAATGGTGATTTCGTGCTGCTCATGGAGGGAGAGCCCAAGCCCCAGGCGGTGCAGGATGCGGCCCAGTTGATCATCGCGCGGGGCCTGGCCCTGACCCTGAAGTCACCGGCCGGCGAGCCGCTGCGCCTGCACGTGGCCTGCACGGCGGGTCTGTACCCTGGCTGCGACGCGGCCGCGCTGCTGGGGCGGCTGGACACCCTGCTCGGGCGCATGGGCACCAGCAGCAGCCGGGCCCTGTATTTCCTGAAGCCTGGCGAGTTCTCGCCGAAATCGGCCAGCCAGCCCGCCGAACTGGCAGGCTGGTCCGAGGGCCTGCCTCAGCGCACCCGCATGCCGGGCGTGGCGCCGGGCCAGGGGTTCAGGACGTAGATCCCGGGCTGGGCCTTCTCGTCGCCATGGCTGGCGGCCAGCACCATGCCTTCGCTGACGCCGAACTTCATCTTGCGCGGCGCCAGGTTGGCCACCATCACGGTGTGCTTGCCGATCAGGTCGGCCGGCTGGTAGGCGCTGGCGATGCCGCTGAACACATTCCGATGCCGGCCTTCTCCCACATCCAGCGTCAGGCGCAGCAGCTTGGTCGAGCCCTCGACCGCCTCGCAGTTCACGATCAGCGCGATGCGCAGGTCGATCTTGGCGAAGTCGTCGATGGTGATGGTGGGCGCCAGGGCTTCGCCGCCGGGCACGGTGGCTTCGGGCTCGGGCGCGGCCGGCGGCTCGAACAGGGCGTCGAGCTGCTTCACATCGACGCGCTGCATCAGGTGCTTGTACTCCTGGATGCGGTGGCCGGCGCCCAGCAGGCTGCGGGCGCTGTCGAAGGTGAAGGGGGCGGCCTGCACAAAGCCCTCGACCTGGGCGGCCAGCGCCGGCAGCACCGGCTTGAGCAGGATGGTCAGCAGGCGAAAGGCCTCGATGCAGGCACTGCACACATCCTGCAGGCGGGCCTCCATGCCCTCTTGCTTGGCCAGCTCCCAGGGCTTGTTCTGGTCGACGTATTCATTGACCCGGTCGGCCAGCAGCATGATCTCGCGCAGGGCCTTGCCGTAGTCGCGTTCGGCCAGCAGCTCGGCCACGCCCGGTGCCGCGTCCTGAAGGTGGCTGAGCAGGGCGTCGCCATCGGCCGACACCGCGCCGAGCTGGCCGCCGAAGCGCTTGTGGATGAAGCCGGCCGCGCGCGAGGCGATGTTGACGAACTTGCCGATCAGGTCGGCGTTGACCCGGGCCATGAAGTCGTCGCGGTTGAAGTCGATGTCCTCGTTGCGGGCGCTGAGCTTGGCCGCCAGGTAGTAGCGCAGCCATTCGGGGTTCATGCCCAGGCTCAGGTACTTGAGCGGGTCCAGGCCGGTGCCGCGGCTCTTGCTCATCTTCTCGCCGTTGTTGACCGTCAGGAAGCCGTGCACGAACACCGAATCCGGGGTCTTGCGGCCGCTGAACTTCAGCATGGCCGGCCAGAACAGGGTGTGGAAGGTGACGATGTCCTTGCCGATGAAGTGGAACTGCTCGAGCGCCGGGTCGGCGATGTAGGCCTCGTAACTCTGGCCGCGTTTTTCGAGCAGGTTCTTCAATGAGGCCAGGTAGCCCACCGGGGCGTCGAGCCAGACATAGAAGTACTTGCCCGGTGCGCCGGGGATCTCGATGCCGAAGTAGGGCGCGTCGCGGCTGATGTCCCAGTCGCCCAGGCCTTCGCTCTGCGTGCCGTCGGGGTTGGTGCGCACGGTGAACCATTCCTTGACCTTGTTGGCCACCTCGGGCTGCAGCCGGCCGTCCTGGGTCCACTCTTCGAGAAAGGCCACGCAGCGCGGGTCGGAGAGCTTGAAGAAGAAGTGCTCGGAGCTTTTCAGCACCGGCTTGGCGCCCGACAGGGCCGAGAAGGGCTCGATCAGGTCGGTGGGGGCGTAGACCGCGCCGCAGACCTCGCAGTTGTCGCCGTACTGGTCCTTGGCATGGCACTTGGGGCACTCGCCCTTGATGAAGCGGTCGGGCAGGAACATGTTCTTCTCGGGGTCGAAGAACTGCTCGATCACGCGGGTCTCGATCAGGCCGGCGGCCTTCAGGTCGAGGTAGATCTGCTGGGCCAGCGCATGGTTCTCGGGGGCGTCGGTGCTGTGCCAGTTGTCGAAGGCGATGTGGAAGCCGTCCAGGTAGGGCTTGCGGCCCGCCGCGATGTCGGCCACGAACTGCTGCGGCGTCTTGCCGGCCTTTTCGGCCGCGATCATGATCGGCGCGCCGTGGGTGTCGTCGGCGCCGACGAAGTTCACCTCATGGCCCAGCATGCGCTGCGTCCGCACCCAGATGTCGGCCTGGATGTATTCCATGATGTGGCCGATGTGGAAGTTGCCATTGGCGTAGGGCAGGGCGGTGGTAACAAAGAGCTTGCGTGGTGCGGACATGGCGGTCATTGGGTTTTCCAGGCGAATCGCTGATTTTATGGGGTGGCCCGCCAGCGACTGGAAGGGGCGGGCGCAAGTCCATGGTCGGGCCACGCCTGATTACAGGCCTTACCGGGAAAAACCCCTCTTTCGGGCGGTCTGTCTAAGCTGCGCCGACCCTGTTCCGACACCGGATCAGGGATCGTCAAAACAGCCCACAGGAGACCTTCATGCCCAACGCCCCCCATGGATCCGAGCCGCCCCGGCGCGGTTTTTTCAAACAGTTGGCCGTCGCCTCCAGCGCCCTGCCGTTGATGGGTGGGGCCGCCTCGGGCGTGGCGATGCCGGCCCAGGCTGCCGCCACCCCAGAGGCTGCGGCGACCCTGCCCGACCCGCTGCCGGGCTATCAATCCTTCAGTCCGGACGAGGCCGCCTTCGTCGAGGCCCTGGTCGACACCCTGTGCCCCGCAGATGCCTACACCCCCTCGGGTGTCGATTGCGGGCTGGCGGTCTACATCGACCGCCAACTGGCGGGCAGCTTCGGGCAGGGGGACCGGCGCTACCGTCAGGGGCCGTTTCAGCCCGGCAAGCCGCAGTTCGGCTGGCAGTTCCCCTTGTCGCCCGAGCAGTTCTTCAAGGCCGGCGTGGCGGCCGCGAATGCCGAGCTGCGGCGGCGCGGCAAGTCCACGCTGGACGAGTTGCCGACCCCTGAGGCGGATGCGTTTCTGCACGAACTGGCCGAGGGCCGGGTCAAGACCGAGGAGCTGGACCTGGGGGTCTGGTTCAACGAACTGGTCTACCCCCTCTTCAACGAAGCCTGCTTCAGCGACCCGATCTATGGCGGCAACAACGGCAAGGTGTTCTGGAAGCTGATCGGCTACCCCGGCCTGCCGGCCACGCACGCGTTGGACATCGTCCAGTTCCGTGACAAGCCGTTCCCGGGCTCGTCCAAACCCATGTCGATCGCCGATTTCAGCTGAGAGGACCGCC
The DNA here is from genome assembly GCA_019233055.1 of Curvibacter sp. Classification (GTDB taxonomy): domain Bacteria; phylum Pseudomonadota; class Gammaproteobacteria; order Burkholderiales; family Burkholderiaceae_C; genus Curvibacter. The sequence goes on along the minus strand of JAFAMV010000054.1, from coordinate 12,615 downwards.
CCATGAAGAAATTGCCCAGAAAGACGGTCGTCATTGTCGGCGGCGGGCTGGCTGCCGGCCTGGTGTCGCGCCAACTCACCGCCCAGGGCGTCGAGGTCCTGGTGCTCGAGCGCGGCGTCGACCACCAGGACGGTGCCGAGGCCAGGCTGCCCAGCCAGCGCGACGAATTGCGCTGGGACGTGCGCCAGGGCCTGATCCAGAACTGGGCGCGGGAAACCTACACCGCCCGCCACAGTTCGGTCGAGACGGCGGTGCCGATGCGCTGGATCGAGGCCTTCCTGCCCGGCGAAGGCGTGGGCGGCGCCGGCAACCACTGGAACGGCCACACCTGGCGCTGGGGCGAGCACGAGCCTCGACTGCGCAGCTACTACCTCGAGCGCTATGGCAAGGGTGCGATCCCGGCCACCATGCCGCTGCAGGACTGGGGGGTGGACTATGCCGAGATGGAGCCCTACCACGAACTCTTCGAAAAGCTGTTCGGCCTGTCCGGGCGGGCCGGCAACATCGCGGGCCTGCGCCAGCCCGGCGGCAACCCGTTCGAGGCGCCGCGCCGCAGCGAATACCCGCAGCCGCCGCTCCATGCCACCGAGGCCGGACTGATCTTCGAGGCGGCCGCGAAGAAGATGGGCTACCACCCATTCCCGATCCCGGCGGCCAATTCATCGGGGGCCTACACCAACCCCGATGGCCAGGAACTGGGCGCCTGTCAGTACTGTGGACACTGCGAGCGCTTCATCTGCGAGGCCGACGCCAAGGCCTCACCCCAGCAATTGCTCTATCCGATGCTGCGCCAGCGCAAAGGCTTCGAGATCCGCACCGACGCCCATGTGCTGGGCGTGGACTACGACCGACGCACCCAACGCGCCACCGGGGTGCGCTACCTCGACCTGCGCACCGGGCTCAGCTACGAGCAGCCGGCCGAGGTGGTGGTGCTGGCGGCCTTCACCATGAGCAACACCAGGTTGTTGTTGACCGGGGGCATCGGCCGGCCTTACGACCCGGCCACGCGCCAGGGGGTGGTGGGCAAGAACTTCTGCTACCAGGTCAATGGTGGGGTGGACATCTTCATGAAGGACCACACGTTCAATCCCTTCATGGCCACCGGCTGCACCGCCACCGCCATCGATGACTTCAACAACGACAACTTCGACCACCGCGGCCTGGGCTTCCTCGGGGGCTCGATCATCGCGGCCAGCCAGTTCGGCGGACGCCCCATCAAGAGCCGCCGGCTGCCACCGGGCACGCCGGCCTGGGGCACGGCCTGGAAGAAAGCCAATGCCGATTGGTACAACCATGCGATGACGCTGACCATCCTCGGCAGCTGCTACCCCGACCACGACAACTACCTGAGCCTGGATCCGCAGCACAGCGACGCCTTCGGCCAGCCCCTGGTGCGCATGACCTTCGACTTCCGGGCCAACGAACAGCGCATGGCCGAGTACACGGGCCGGAAGATGGTCGAGATCGCCCAGGCCATCGGCGGTGACGCCCTGGGGCCCCTGAACGTCAAGGTCTCGCCCTTCGATGCGCGGCGCTACCAGAGCACCCACATCACCGGCGGCACCGTCATGGGGGCCGATCCGCACACCAGCGTGGTCTCGCCGCATCTGCAGCACTGGGACGCCGAGAACCTCTTCGTGGTCGGCGCCTCGGTCTATGACCACAACTCCAGCTACAACCCCACCGGCCCGCTGGCGGCCCTGGCCCTGCGCCTGGGTGACGACCTGCTGCGCTATGTGAAGCGCCCCGGCCGCCTCTGACCTCGACAAGGACCTCCTCCGATGAAACCCCTCTCCAACTCCGGCCCGGGCGTCCCATCCCGCCCCGCCTTCCCTGTCCTGGTGCTGGCGGGCTGGGCCGTCGCCGCCCTGTTGCCGCCGGCCGCCCGGGCGCAGGATGTGCACAAGGGCCAGCAGGTCTTTGCCCAGTGCGCCGCCTGTCACGCCTCCACCGCCAGCAACGGGGTCGGCCCCGGCCTGCAGGGGGTGCTGGGGCGCAAGGCCGGCAGCGCGCCGGGCTTCCGCTACAGCCATGCCATGAAGAATTTCGGCAAGACCTGGGATGCCGAGACCCTGAAGGCCTACATCGCCGATCCCCAGGCCGTGGTGCCGGGCAACCACATGCCCTTTTCGGGGCTGGCCGATGCCGGCCAGCGGGCCGATCTGGTGGCCTACCTGGCCACATTGAAGTAGTCCGCTTCGGCGTCCGGGCTTGGGTCGGCCCGGATGGCGGGGGCGCCGCAGGGCTCTAAACTCCGGGGTTTCCCATTTCCTCCGGACCAGAAAAGCCCCATGCCCACGACCGAAGCCTTGCTGCAGGCCCTGCAGACCGTGAAAGACCCCCTGACCGGCCAGGACTTCGTGACCGCCCGGGCCCTGAAGAACCTCAAGGTCGACGGGGCGGCCGTCTCCTTCGATGTGGAGCTGGGCTACCCGGCCCGATCGCTGCTGCCCGGTCTGCAGGCGGAGCTCGAACAGGCCGCGAAAAGCGTGCCCGGGGTGCAGCAGGTGCAGGCGCGGGTGGCCAGCCGGGTGGTGCCGCATGCGGTGCAGCGCGGCGTGCCCCTGCTGCCCGAGGTGCGCAACATCATCGCCGTGGCCTCGGGCAAGGGCGGTGTGGGCAAGAGCACCACGGCGGCCAATCTGGCCCTGGCCCTGGCCGCCGAGGGCGCCCGTGTCGGCCTGCTCGACGCCGACATCTACGGCCCCAGCCAGCCCATGATGATGGGCATCGAAGGCCGTCCCGAGAGCGCCGACGGCAAGACCATGGAGCCCATGGTCCGGCACGGCGTGCAGGTGATGTCCATCGGCTTCCTGGTGGCACCCGACGAGGCCATGATCTGGCGCGGCCCCATGGCCACCCAGGCGCTCGAGCAACTGCTGCGCCAGACGAACTGGAAAGACCTCGACTACCTCATCGTCGACATGCCGCCGGGCACCGGCGACATCCAGCTGACGCTGTCGCAGCGCGTGCCCATCACCGGCGCGGTGGTGGTCACCACGCCGCAGGACATCGCCCTGCTCGATGCGCGCAAGGGCATCAAGATGTTCGAGAAGGTGGGCGTGCCCATCCTCGGCATCGTCGAGAACATGGCGGTGCATGTGTGCAGCCAGTGCGGCCATGTCGAGCACATCTTCGGCGCCGACGGCGGCCAGCGCATGGCGGCCGACTACCGCATGGACTATCTGGGCGGCCTGCCGCTGGACATCCAGATCCGCCTGCAGGCCGACAGCGGCAACCCCACGGTGGTGGCTGCGCCCGACAGCGAGGTGGCCGGTCTGTACAAGACGGTGGCGCGCAAGGTGGCGCTCAAGGTGGCCCAGCAGGCCAAGGACTTCTCGTCCAAGTTCCCCACCATCACGATCAGCCAGGGGACCTGAGTCCCCGTGCCTTCCGGCCTGCCCCGCCCCGCATGAACATCCTGGCCTCCCTGCGCTACCTGGTGGCGCTCAACGAGCACCGGCACTTCGGCCGGGCCGCCCAGGCCTGCCACATCACCCAGCCGGCGCTGTCGAATGCGCTGCGCGCGCTGGAGTCCGAGTTCGGCGTGGTGATCGTCAAGCGGGCACGCCAATACGCCGGCCTGACCGAGGAGGGCGAGCGCGTGCTGGTCACCGCCCAGCGCATGCTGCGCGAGCACCAGTTGCTGCAGCAGGACCTGGAAAGCCAGGCCGACCGCCCGCGCGGCAGCCTGCGCATCGGGGCCATCCCCACCGCCATGCCGGTGGTGGCCCGTTTCGCGGCCTGGCTGCAGGCGCGGCACCCGGGCATCCGGCCGGTGGTGCTGTCGCTGTCCTCGCCCGAGATCGAGGCCGGCCTGGAGGCGCTGACGCTGGACCTGGGCCTGGGCTACACCGACCGGCTGAGCCGCCGTTCGGCCCTGCAGGCCCTGCCGCAGTACACCGAGCACTATTTCGTGGTGCGGCGGCGCTCCCCGGCGCAGGCCGATGCCGCCCCCGGACTGCACCGTGGCGAGCCCATGGCCTGGCGCGATGCGGCCGCCCTGCCGCTGTGCCTGCTGACGCCCGAGATGCACAACCGCACCCTGGTCGACAGCGCCTTCGCCCTCGCGGGGGTCGAGGTCACGCCGGTGATCGAGACCAACTCCATCCTGACGCTGTCGCTCAGCGTGGTGGCCGGCGAGGTCTGCAGCGTGCTGCCCGGCGCCCTGGTGGGCGCGGTGCGCGGCTACCCCGAGCTGGAGGCGCTGCCCCTGGTGAACCCCGAGGTGCACACCCCGATCGGCTTCATGCTGGCCCGCTCCGAGCGGCCCTCGCGCGCCATGGAGGCCGCGCTGGCCCTGGCCCGGGAGCCCGCGTGGCTGGCCCATGCGGCCGCCCACAGCGGCGCGCTGGAGACCTGAACGCCTGCTGAGCGCCCGTGGGCTGCCGCCGAGGCGGCGGCGGTGCCGGCCACACCGACCACACCGGCCACATTTCTTTTTTGAATCGGCCCATGCACCGATTCAATTTGACCCGGCGGGCCCCCGCCACGACACTTCGCACGCCGTCGAGCGCGGCATTCCGCCAAGAACAGCAATCGACAAGACCAAGAACGGAGACACCCCATGGCAGCATTTCTCGACAAGGAGCGGACCATTGCCGGTCCGGGATTCAACCGGTGGCTGGTGCCGCCGGCCGCCCTGGCCATCCACCTGTGCATCGGCATGGCCTATGGTTTCTCGGTGTTCTGGCTGCCGCTGTCCAAGGCGCTGGGCATCAAGGAAAGCGTCAAGTGCGGGCCGGACATCGGCTTCTTCGCCGAGCTGTTCACCACCCAATGCGACTGGCGCATCTCGACCCTGGGCTGGATGTACACCCTGTTCTTCGTCTTCCTGGGCTGCTCGGCCGCTCTCTGGGGCGGCTGGCTGGAGCGCGCCGGCCCGCGCAAGGCCGGGGTGGTGGCGGCCCTCTGCTGGTGCGGCGGCATGCTGCTGTCGGCCCTGGGCATCTATGTGCACCAGTTCTGGATCATGTTACTGGGCTCGGGCGTGATCGGGGGCATCGGCCTGGGGCTGGGCTACATCTCGCCGGTCTCGACGCTGATCAAGTGGTTCCCTGACAAACGCGGCATGGCCACCGGCATGGCCATCATGGGCTTCGGCGGCGGCGCCATGATCGGCTCGCCGCTGGCCGCCGACCTCATGAAGCAGTTCGCCGACGCCCAGAGTGTGGGCGTGATGCCGACCTTCGTGGTGATGGCCCTGATCTATTTCGTCTTCATGATGGCCGGTGCGCTGGGCTACCGCGTGCCGCCCATCGGCTGGAAGCCTGCGGGCTGGACGCCCCCGGTCATCCATGCCAGCAACAACATGATCACCCAGCGCCATGTGCATGTGAAGAATGCCTTCAAGGTGCCGCAGTTCTGGCTGGTCTGGATGGCCCTGTGCATGAACGTGAGCGCCGGCATCGGGGTGATCGGCATGTCCTCGCCGATGCTGCAGGAGGTCTTCGGCGGCTCCCTGATCGGGGTGGCCGCCCGCTACAGCGAACTCGACAAGACCCAATTGGCCGCGATCGCCGGCGTGGCGGCCGGCTTCACCGCGCTGCTGAGCCTGTTCAACATCGGCGGGCGCTTCTTCTGGGCCAGCCTGTCCGACCGGCTCGGGCGCAAGCTGACCTTCGCGGTGTTCTTCGTGCTCGGTGCCGTGCTGTATTTCGGCGTCCCGGGCAGCGCGGCGGCGCACAGCGTGTTCCTGTTCGTGGGCGCCTTCTGCATCATCCTGTCCATGTACGGCGGCGGCTTTGCCACCGTGCCGGCCTACCTGGCAGACCTGTTCGGCACCCAGTTCGTCGGCGCCATCCACGGGCGGCTGCTGACGGCCTGGGCCACGGCCGGCATCCTCGGTCCGGTGGTGGTGAACTACATGCGCGATTTCCAGTTGGCCCAGGGCGTGCCGCGCGAACAGGTCTACAACCAGACCATGTACATCCTGGTCGGCATGCTGGCCGTCGGCCTGCTGTGCAACCTGCTGGTGCGCCCGGTGGCCGACCACTGGTTCATGAGCGATGCCGAGCTGGCCGAGGAAAAGCGGCTGGCGCACGAGAAGGTGGCGAGCGCCCAGGCGGGCGCCGCCACCGGTGCCGCAGGCGCAGAAGTCTCGAGCCCGCTGCTGGCCTGGCTGGCCTGGGCGGCGGTCGGCCTGCCGCTGGCCTGGGGCATCTACCGCACCCTGCTCGGGGTGGTGAAGCTGTTCGGCTGAGCCCCGCCCGACCCCCCGAATCCGAATGCTGGAGAGCGCAAACATGACTTCCCCTGGCGCCCGCGCCGATCAAACCCCTGACGAGTTGACCGTGGTGCGCGATGCGATCGCCACCCTGGCCCACCTGCCCGGCGCCCTGCTGCCCATGCTGCACGCCGTGCAGGACCGGCTGGGCCATGTGCCCGAGGCGGCGGTGCCCCTGCTGGCCGAGGCGCTCAACCTGTCGCGGGCCGAGGTGCACGGCGTGCTGAGCTACTACCACCATTTCCGCAGCAGCCCGCCGGGCCGCCACATCGTGCAGGTCTGCCGCGCCGAGGCCTGCCAGGCGCGCGGCGCCGAGGCGTTGTGGGCGCAGGCCTGCGAGCGGCTGGGCTGTGCCGACGATCGCCATGGCAGCACCCGCGCCGATGGCGCGGTCACCCTGCTGCCGGTGTATTGCCTGGGGCTGTGCGCCTCGTCGCCGGCGATGGCGGTGGACGAGCGCGTGCATGGGCGCGTCAGTGCCGAGCGCTTCGAGCGCCTGGTGGCGTCGCTTCCCGGCTTGGAGGGCTGAACCATGGACGCCAAGATCCGTGTCTACGTGCCGCGCGACTCGGCCGCCCTGGCGGTCGGTGCCGACGAGGTGGCCGAAGCCCTGCAGGCCGCCTGTGGCGAGCGCATCGAGCTGGTGCGCAATGGCTCGCGCGGCCTGTTCTGGCTCGAGCCCCTGGTCGAGGTCCAGACCGCGCAGGGCCGCATCGCCTACGGCCCGGTCGAGCCCGCGCAGGTGCCGGCCCTGCTGGCGGCCGGCCTGTTGCAGGGCGGCGAGCACCCGCTGCGCCTGGGCGTGACCGAGCAGATCCCCTATCTGGCGCTGCAGGAGCGCCTGACCTTCCGCCGCATGGGCATCACCGACCCCCTGAGCCTGGCCGACTACGAGGCCCATGAGGGCTGGGCCGGCCTGCGCCAGGCCCTGGCGCTCGACGGTGCCGCCATCATCCACGAGGTGACCCACTCGGGCCTGCGCGGCCGCGGTGGGGCGGCCTTCCCGGCGGGCATCAAATGGAAGACCGTGGCCCATGCCCAGGCGGCCCAGAAATACATCGTCTGCAATGCCGACGAGGGCGACTCGGGCACCTTCTCCGACCGCATGACGATGGAGGGCGACCCCTATGTGCTGATCGAGGGCATGGCGATCGCCGCCCTCGCGGTCGGGGCCACCGAGGGCTTCATCTATGTGCGCTCCGAATACCCGCATGCGGTGGCCGCGCTCCAGGAGGCGGTGACACGGGCCACGGCGGCCGGCTTCCTCGGCGACTCGGTGCTGGGCAGCGGCCGGGCCTTCCGGCTGCAGGTCCGCATGGGGGCGGGGGCCTATGTCTGCGGCGAGGAGACCGCGCTGCTCGAAAGCCTGGAAGGGCGGCGCGGCATCGTGCGGGCCAAGCCGCCGCTGCCGGCCCTGCAGGGCCTGTTCGGCCAGCCGACCGTCATCAACAACGTGATCACCTTCGCCTCGGTGCCCACCATCCTGGCGCGCGGGGCCGATTTCTACCGCAACTATGGCGTGGGCCGCTCACACGGCACCCTGCCGTTCCAGCTGGCCGGCAACATCCGCCACGGCGGCCTGGTCGAGAAGGCCTTCGGCCTGACCCTGCGCGAGCTGGTCTATGGCTTTGGCGGCGGCACCGCCTCGGGCCGGCCCGTCAAGGCCATCCAGGTCGGCGGCCCGCTGGGCGCCTATGTGCCCGAGGACAGATGGGATGTGCCCCTGGACTACGAAGCCTACGCCGCCTTCGGGGCGGTGGTCGGCCATGGCGGCATCGTGGTGCACGACGACACGGCCGACCTGGCCCGGCTGGCCCGCTACGCGATGGATTTCTGTGCCCTCGAGTCCTGCGGCAAGTGCACACCCTGCCGCATCGGTTCGACGCGGGGCGTCGAGGTGATCGACCGCATCACCGCCGGCGGCCCGCAGCAGGCGCAGCAGGTGAAGCTGCTGCGCGACCTGTGCGACACCATGCTGCACGGCTCGCTGTGCGCCATGGGCGGCATGACCCCCTACCCGGTGCTGTCGGCACTCAACCATTACCCGCAGGATTTCGGGCTCGCCGCGCCCGGGGCGCCGGCGGCCTGAGGAGTTCAAGATGCTGGACCATCTGAAAGAAACCGACCACGGCACCCCGGCGCGGGTGTCGGCCAAGGAAGTCAGCCTCGAGATCGACGGCGTGCGGGTCAGCGTGCCCGAGGGCACCTCGCTGATGCGCGCGGCGGTCGATGCCGGCGTGCGCGTGCCCAAGCTCTGCGCCACCGACAGCCTCGAGCCCTTCGGCTCGTGCCGCCTGTGCCTGGTCGAGGTGGAGGGCCGGCGCGGCTTCCCGGCCTCGTGCACGACCCCGGCCGAGGCCGGCATGAAGGTGCGCACCCAGTCGCCGAAGCTGCAGCAGCTGCGCAAGGGGGTGATGGAGCTCTACATCTCCGACCACCCGCTGGACTGCCTGACCTGTTCGGCCAACGGCAACTGCGAGCTGCAGGACATGGCCGGCGTGACCGGCCTGCGCGAGGTGCGCTACGGCCTGGACGGTGCCAACCATTTCCGTGCCGACTGCAAGCAGGCGGTCGATGACTCCAACCCCTATTTCAGCTACGACCCCAGCAAGTGCATCGTCTGCAACCGCTGCGTGCGCGCCTGCGAGGAGACCCAGGGCACCTTTGCCCTCACCATCCAGGGCCGGGGCTTCGAGTCGCGCGTCACCGCCGGCCAGGGGCAGAGCTTCATGGACTCCGACTGCGTCAGCTGCGGCGCCTGCGTCGAGGCCTGCCCCACCGCCACCCTGCAGGAAAAGAGCGTCATCGAACTCGGCCAGCCCGAGCACAGCGTGGTCACCACCTGTGCCTACTGCGGCGTGGGCTGCGCCTTCAAGGCCGAGATGAAGGGCAACGAGGTGGTGCGCATGGTGCCCTGGAAGGACGGCAAGGCCAACGAGGGCCACGCCTGCGTCAAGGGCCGTTTCGCCTGGGGCTATGCCACCCACGCCGACCGCATCACCACACCGATGATCCGCAAGCACATCGACGACCCCTGGCAGGTCGTGAGCTGGGACGAGGCCATCGCCCATGCGGCCAGCGAGTTCCGTCGCATCCAGGCCGAACACGGGCGCGATGCCATCGGCGGCATCACCTCTTCACGCTGCACCAACGAAGAGACCTACCTGGTGCAGAAGCTGATCCGCGCCGCCTTCGGCAACAACAATGTCGACACCTGCGCCCGTGTCTGCCATTCGCCCACCGGCTACGGCCTGGGCCAGACCTACGGCACTTCGGCCGGTACCCAGACCTTCAAGTCGGTCGAGAAGTCGGATGTCATCCTGGTGATCGGTGCCAACCCCACCGACGCCCACCCGGTGTTCGGCTCGCGCATGAAGAAGCGCCTGCGCGAGGGTGCGAAGCTCATCGTGGTCGATCCGCGCCGCATCGACCTGGTGGAGTCGCCCCACATCCGCGCCGCCCACCACCTGCAGCTGCGCCCCGGCACCAATGTCGCCGTCATCAGCGCCATGGCCCATGTGGTCGTCACCGAGGGCCTGCTCGACGAGGCCTACATCGCCGAACGCTGCGACGCCAAGTCCTTCCGCGAATGGCGCGAGTTCGTGTCCCGGCCCGACAACTCGCCCGAGGCCATGGAGGCCGTCAGTGGCGTACCGGCGGCCGAGCTGCGCGCCGCCGCCCGCCTGTACGCCACTGGCAACAGCGAGGGCCGCCGCAGCGACCGCCAGGTCAATGCCGCCATCTACTACGGCTTGGGCGTGACCGAACATGCGCAAGGCTCGACCATGGTGATGGGCATCGCCAACCTGGCCATGGCCACCGGCAACGTGGGGCGCGAGGGCGTGGGCGTCAACCCGCTGCGCGGCCAGAACAATGTGCAGGGCAGCTGCGACATGGGCAGCTTCCCGCATGAACTGCCCGGCTACCGCCACATCAGCGACAGCAGCACCCGCGCCCTGTTCGAGGCGGCCTGGGGCGTGACGCTGAATCCCGAGCCGGGCTTGCGCATCCCGAACATGTTCGACGCCGCGCAGCAGGGCAGCTTCCTGGGCCTGTACTGCGAGGGCGAGGACATCGTGCAGAGCGATCCCAACACCCAGCACGTGACCGAGTCGCTCAAGGCCATGCAGTGCGTGGTGGTGCAGGACATCTTCCTCAACGAGACCGCCAAATACGCGCATGTGTTCCTGCCGGGCTCGTCCTTCCTCGAGAAGGACGGCACCTTCACCAATGCCGAACGCCGCATCTCGCGGGTGCGCCAGGTGATGCCGCCCAAGGCTGGCCTGGCCGACTGGCAGGTGACCCAGAAGCTGGCCAATGCGCTGGGCTACCCGATGGACTACGCCCACCCCGAGGAGATCATGCGCGAGATCGCCGCCCTGACCCCGAGCTTCGCCGGCGTCAGCTACGAGAAGATCGACCGCCTGGGCAGCGTGCAGTGGCCCTGCAACGACAGCACCGACGAGGCCGGCACCGCCATCATGCACGTGGACCGCTTCGTGCGCGGCAAGGGCCGCTTCATCATCACCCAGTACGTGCCCACCGACGAGAAGGTCACGCGCCGCTTCCCGCTGCTGCTGACCACCGGGCGCATCCTGTCGCAGTACAACGTCGGCGCCCAGACCCGGCGCACCGCCAACAACCAGTGGCACAGCGAGGACCGCCTGGAGATCCATCCGCACGATGCCGAGGAGCGCGGCATCCGCGACATGGACTGGGTGGGGGTGCAGAGCCGTGCCGGCGAGACGGTGCTGCGTGCCAAGGTCAGCGAGCGGGTGGCCCCGGGCGTGGTCTACACCACCTTCCACTTCCCCGAGTCGGGCGCGAACGTGATCACCACCGACAGCAGCGACTGGGCCACCAACTGCCCCGAGTACAAGGTGACGGCGGTGAATGTGATGCCGGTGCAGCAGCCTTCGGCCTGGCAGCGCGACTACAGCCGTTTCAACGAAGCCCAGCTGGAAGCCTTGTCGGCGGCCAGCCAGGGAGCCTGAGGATGCCGGGCCCTGCCCCCCGGCTTGCCGAGGCACCGGCCGAGGCGGGTTGCCGCCCGACCGAGGTCAGGCGCTGGCGCTCGGGCCGGGTGCTGGCGGCGCAGGACCGGGTGGCCGAAGAAAGGCCGGTGGCGCTCGAATACAACGGCATCAGCCATGCGGTGATGCTGGCCACGCCCGGCGATCTGGAAGACTTCGCCATCGGTTTCTCGCTGACCGAAGGCCTGGTGGACCAGGTCTCGCAGGTGCTCGACATCGAGGTGGCGCACGGCCCCGAAGGCAGCACGCTGCGCCTGCAGGTGACGGCGGCCTGCTTCGCCCGTTTCAAGGACCGTCGACGCAGCCTGGCCGGCCGCACCGGCTGCGGCCTGTGCGGTGCCGAAAGCCTGTCCCAGGTGGTGCGCCCGCTGCCCACCCTGCCGCCGCAGCCTGGGGCCTATCGGCCCGACCGCATCTGCGAAGGACTGGCCCAGTTGCGCGGGCAACAGGCCCTGCTCGAGGCCACCGGCGCCACCCATGCGGCGGGCTGGTGCGATGCCTCGGGTCGGCTGCACCTGGTGCGCGAGGATGTGGGTCGCCACAACGCACTCGACAAGCTGATCGGCGCCCTGCTGCGCGCACGTGGCCTCGGTGCCGACCAAGCCCGTCAGGGCTTTGTCGTGGTGACCAGCCGGGCCAGCCATGAGATGGTGCAGAAGACCGCCGCAGCAGGCGTGCCCCTGCTGGCGGCCGTCTCGGGCGTGACCGCACTCGCCATCGACACCGCCGAGGCCGCGGGCCTGTGCCTGCTGGGCTTTGCGCGCGGACCTGATTTCTCCATCTACACCCATGGCCAGCGACTGGCCCTGGAGGCCCATCCATGAGCACCCATTCCGACAACCTGATCCAGATGGCCAACCGCATCGGCCAGTTCTTCGAGTCCATGCCTGACCACGCCGAGGCGCTGGAAGGGGTGGCGCAGCACATCCGCAAGTTCTGGGAGCCCCGGATGAGGGCGGAGTTTTTGCGGTTGGTGGATGCGCCGGGGGAGAGGGAGGTGAGGGCGATCGTGTTGGAGGCGGTGGGGGTTTATCGGGGGGTGTTGGAGGAGGGGTTGTAGTTTTTTCTTTGCTCTTTGCTCTTTGCTTTTTGTTTGGGGTTTGCCTTTTCCGAGGGCGGGGGCCGGGTCTCGGCCCGGCGGCCGAGGCACTTTTCTTTGTCTTGCCAAAGAAAAGTACCCAAAAGAAAGGCGCGCCGATGACCGGGCCGCTTCGCGGTTCCCTGCGCTGCTCACGTCGGGCGGGGTCTCGCAGAAACTCGCTGCGCTCAAACATCTGCGAGCCCTTGTCCGCCCGCCGCTGCGCTGCTCGGCCCAGTCAACGGCATTTCAAATACGGACGAGCTCACATCCATCGC
>JAFAMV010000015.1 GCA_019233055.1 Curvibacter sp. | reverse complement strand
CTTCGAGGGCAGCCAGATGCTCTATCACGACGTCGATGAGGCCCGTGTCGGCGGACAGCGTGTGCTGGTGGTCGGCCATGAAGAGCCGGCGGTCCAGGCGGCGGTCCAGGCCGCACGAAGCGCGCCGGGCCCTGCGGCGCGCAGCGTCACCCTGCTGCACCGCAAGGACGATTTCGAAGCCTCCGAAGAGTGGCTGGGCCAGTTGCGCTCCCTGCGCGAGCAGGGCCGCATCCGCGTCGCCATCGGCCAGCCCATCGGGCTGCAGACCCATGGCGAAGGCGAAGGGCAGCGACTCACCGGCCTGGTGATCGCCACCCCCGACGATACCGAAACCACCCTGCCCCTGGACCTGCTGCTGCCCCGCCTGGGCCTGTCGCCCCGCCTCGGCCCCCTGGCCCACTGGGGTCTGGCCATGGAACGCAAACTGCTGCCCGTGGACCCGGCCACCTTCTCCACGGCCGAGGCCGGCCTCTATGCCGTCGGCGACATCAACCACTACCTGGGCAAGCGCAAGCTGATCCTCTGCGGCTTCCACGAGGCCACGCTGGCGGCCTTTGCCGCCGCTGAACGGCTGCACCCGGACCAGCCGGTGCGCCTCCAGTACACCACCACCAGCACCCAGCTGCACCAGCGCCTCGGCCTGCTGTGAGGCGCCGGCCTGACGGCCATCGCTGAAAGCATTTCCACCCCTGCGGCATCGCCGCCGGCTCGCCGTCAGTTCGTCCATGCCGGCCTCTGGGCGCCCATAGCGCCGCCCGGCTGCGCCATTCCTCCCTTCGTCGTCAAGCCGATCCGCAACAAATGATCGGTAATTTTTTCTCTTTATTTCTCATTTTTATCGATAAAATCAGTAAAAGTGCAAGACCTGACCCGGCCTTCACATCGGCAAACCTGCCTTCGACCTGAACAGTAGATCTCCACATGCTTAGATCCCTGCGCCTGTCTTCGCGCCTACAGCTGCTGATCGTGCTGTTTTCGTTCCTGTTCATCGGCTTCGGCGCCATGAGCCTGCGGGCACTCGACGAGGTCAAGGTGGGCGGCGACATCTATCGGCGCCTCGCGACCAGCAAGGACCTCACAGCGGACCTGATGCCGCCACAGCTCTACATCATCGAGTCGTACCTGATCTGCTTCGAACTCGAGGCCGCCACCCGCCCGGCCGACATCCAGGACCTGCGGCAGCAACTGGAGAACCTGGCCGGCCGCTATGAAGAGCAGTACCAGGCCTGGCTCAAGCGCCTGTCCGGACAACCGGACACCGCCGCATTGCTCGAGGCCTCGCACCGTTCGGCCGATCATTTCCACCAGTTGGCACTGACCCGGCTGGTCCCGGCGATACAACAGGCCAGACCGGCCCAGCGCAGCGAGGTCATGCGCCAGTTGACCGCCCTCTTCGAGCGCCACCGCCAGGAGGTCGACCAGGCGGTGATCCACGCCCGCGAACAGGAGCGGGACACCGAACTCAGCGTGGCCCAGCGCATCGACAAAGACCGGCTGCAGTTGCTGGCGGTCGCCGTGCTGCTCCTGCTGCTGTCTCTGGCGTTGGCCCACCGCATCCTGCGCAGCATCACCGGTCCGCTGGACAGCGCCGTCGCCATGGCCGGGCGCATCGCCTCGGGCGATCTCACGCCGCTGCCGCCGCCCGCGCATGACGACGAGCCGGCCAAGCTCCTCAAGGCCCTCAACGCCATGGCGGTGCAGCTCCAGGGCCATATGGCGGCACTGCAGCAACAGGAGCTCCGGACCCGCCAGTCCCGCGCCCTGCTGCAGGATCTGATCACCACCACCGACCTGATCGTGGTCGGCGTCGACAACCAGGGACGGATCCGGCTCTTCAACGAGGCCGCCGCCCGCTCCAGCGCCTGTCCCGCCCACCAGGCGGTCGGCCAGGACTGGGCGCCGTTCAGGGACCGCCTCAGTCCCGAGATGGAGGTCGCGCCCACGCAAGCGCTCCCGGCTGCGCCCGGCCAGATGCTCAAGCCGGCGGTGAGCTACGAGATCACCAACCTCCAGGGTGACCGACGACGCGTCATCTGGCGCTCCAGCCAGCACCAGGTCGGCGCGCAGAGCCTGGACGGCAGCGAACTCGCGGTGCTGCACCTGGGCCTGGACGTCACCGATGCCTGGCAGGCCCAGCAGCAGGTCCGCCAGGCCATGGCCAGCGCCGACTCTGCCTGGCAGCATCGGCGGGCCCTGCTCAGGCGCATCAGCCATGGCTTCCAGGCCCCGATGAACACCCTGCTGGGCATGTGCAGCCTGAGCGCCCAACAGCCCCCGGACGACCCACGCCAGTCCCACTACCTGAGCCGCATCCGGTTGGCGGCGCATCACCTGGTCGACCAGCTCGGCAATGCGGTGGACCTGATCCGGCTCGAAGACGGACGGCTGCGTCTGGAGCAGGTCTGCTTCGGGGTGCAGGAGGTGCTCGACGAGGTGCTGACGGACACGGTGCTGCAGGCCGACGCCAAGGGCCTGCAGCTGCTGCTCAAGCCCACCGAAGAAGCGCTGCTCCAACTGGTCGGCGACCCCATGCGCCTGGGGCAGGCGATCCGCGCCCTGGTCCACCTGAGCATCGACTGCAGTCGCGAGGGCCAGCAGATCCTCGTGCAGGCGGCCACACGCTGCCCTGCGCCCGGCGGCCCGATCGAACTGCGCATCGAAGTGGGCAACCCGGGCAGCGGACTGGCCCCCGAAGACCTGGTCGACCTGCTCGGCCCGCCGGAGGCCTCGACCCGCCTGCCTGCCGATGTCCCCGACCTGAGCCTGGTACGGCAACTGGTCGAACTGATGCGGGGTCAGCTCTGGATCGACATCCAGGCCGATGGCGGCATGCGCCTGGTCATGACGGCCCAGCTCCTGCCCGCGCCCACCCCGTTGCCGATCGCCAGCCCAGTGTCGGGCGGCCTGGGGAGTCTGCGCGTGCTGCTGCTCGACCCCGACCCCGATGCCTGCGAGATCCTCTCCGGCTGGCTGGACACACTCAAGGTCCCCCATGCGGTCACCCAGCACCTCGACCACGCGCTGGACGCCCTTCAATCCGCCCAGGCCGCGCAGCAGCCTTTCGAGGTGCTTCTGTTCGACTGGCCGGCTCAGGATGCGGCAGCCCGGCAGGGCCTGCGCGAGCTGCAGAACGGTCCGGGGCCCGGCGCCGGCCTGTCCTATGTCATGACCCTCTCGGGACTTGACGAAGACCCGCACGACCGCGCCGACGCCCCGGCCTGCGATGAGATCCTGCACAAGCCACTGCGTCTGGCCGCCTTGCTGGCCAGCCTGCGCCGCTGCGCGACCCGTGCGAGACATTGAACAGGCTCATACGGGCATGGCGGCCGCCCCCGGGCGCGGCGCAATCGCCACAGTGGACCTGCCTTGCGGCAAGTCCTGACCCGAATCTTTGAAACATCTCTATACAACGGCCCTGGCTGCAGGCATAAAGGCCTGTGCAGTTTCATTTCAGGAGATTCCCATGCTTCCGACGCAAGTGGCCGCCTTCTTTGAAAACATCCAGCTGCCCACCATGCCCGAGGTGGCGCACACGCTGATCCGCACGCTCAACGACGAAGACAGCCCCGCCAGCGTGGTCCGCGACGCCATCGCCAAGGATCCCGCCCTGACGGTGAAGTTGCTGCGCCTGGCCAACAGCGCCCGCTTCGGGCTGCCCAAGCACGTGGCCAGCCTCGACGACGCCATCCTGCTCACCGGCATGGGCCAGGTGCGCACCCTGGCCCTGGCGGCCTGCCTCAACGATGCCTTCCCGATGGTCTCGGGGCTGGACCGCCAGGAGTTCTGGCAACAGAGCATGGCCTGCGCGGGCTATGCGGGCTGGCTGGCCGGCAAACTGGGGGTGGATCCGCAGGCGGCCTGGCTGGCCGGCCTGATGCTGCGGCTGGGCGAGCTCGTCATCGCCCAGAAACTGCCCCAGGCCCTGGCCGAGATCGAGCGCCAGCCCCATCTGCCCGGTGGGCGCTGGGAGCGCGAAACCCATCTGCTGGGCTTCACCGAAAGCTCGGTCACCGCAGAGATGGCGCGCCGCTGGCATTTCCCCGACGAGGTGGTGCGCGGCCTCGACAACGCCAGCGAGCCCCTGGCCAGCAAGCCCTTCTGTCGTCTGGGCGGGGTGCTGCACCTGGCCGAACTGCTGGCCGAGATGTCGCCGCACCGCGAGCAGGCCCGGGAAGCGGTGGACGCCCTGCCCCAGGAGCTGCTGCAGGCCCTGCAGCTCGACCACGACTGGTTCATCACGCAACTGCCCGACGTCGACGGCTTCCTGGACCTCAGCAGCCTGCAATGAGCCCTGGCCCCATGGGTGACAATGCGGCGGTCCCCAGACCGCCGTCCCGGCCGCCGCGTCCATGAAAAAAGAATTCATCGAACCCTTTTTCGCCACCCTCCGCGCTGCCAATCCGCAGCCCAACACCGAACTCGAATACACCACGGTCTTCGAATTGCTGGCTGCGGTGCTGCTGTCGGCCCAGGCCACCGACGTCGGCGTCAACAAGGCCACGCGCCGGCTCTTCCCCGTGGCCGGGACGCCCGAGAAGATGCTGGCCCTGGGCCTGCCGGGCCTGGAGGCGCACATCAAGACCATCGGCCTGTACCGCAGCAAGGCGCGCCATCTGCTGGAGACCTGCCGGCTGCTGGTCGAACGCCATGGCGGCCAGGTGCCGCGCACGCGCGAGGCGCTGGAGGCCCTGCCCGGCGTGGGCCGCAAGACCGCCAACGTGGTGCTCAACGTGGCCTTCGGAGAGCCCACCATGGCGGTGGACACCCACATCTTCCGGGTCAGCAACCGCACCGGGCTGGCGCCGGGCAAGACGCCCCTGGCCGTCGAACAGCAGTTGCTCAGGCGGGTGCCTGCGGCCTACGCGGTCGATTCGCACCACTGGCTGATCCTGCACGGCCGCTATGTCTGCCAGGCGCGCAAGCCGCAGTGCTGGCAATGCCCCGTCGCCGCCTACTGCGACTACGGGCCCAAGACCCCGCGCCCCTAGCCGCCCACCGGCTCACGAGGGACTGGAGAGCGCCGCCACCGCGTGGTCCAGGTCGGGCCGTTTCCAGGGATCGACGTGGGTCATCAGATGCAGCACCCGATGGTGCTGCATGACCCGCTCCTGGGCCGCCACCGCGATGTCGTGCCCCGCCTCCACGGTCAGGCCACCATCCACCTCGATGTGCGCATCGACCAGGATCATGTCGCCCATGCGGCGGGTGCGCACGTCATGCACCCCGCTCACGCCCGGGGTGCTGCGCAGGGTCTCGCGAATGGCTTCGACCTCCTCCTCGCTGACCGCCCGGTCGGTGAGGTCATGCAGGGCATTCCAGGCAAAGCTCCAGCCCATACGGGCCACCAGGAAGCCGACGATCAACGCGGCGATCGGGTCCAGGATCGGATAGCCCGCCAGCGTGCCGGCGATGCCGATGCCCACCACCAGGGACGAGGCAGCGTCCGAACGGGCATGCCAGGCGTTGGCCACCAGCAGACTCGACTTGACCCGCTTGGCCACCGACAACATGTAGCGGAACAGCAACTCCTTGCTCACCAGGGCCAGGCCGGCCACCCACAGGGCCACGCCATGGACCGGCGCCAGCGGCGTGTGCGGATCGAGCTTGTGCACCGCCGACGCCAGCATGCCCAAGCCCACGACCAGGAGGATCAGCCCGAGCGCCAGCGACGCCGCCGTCTCGAAGCGCTGGTGCCCGTAGGGGTGCTCCACATCGGCTTCCTTGCGACTCAGGTGGCTGGCCACCAGCACCACGCCGTCGGCCACCAGGTCCGACAGCGAGTGGATGCCGTCGGCCACCAGCCCCTGGGAGTGGCTCAGCACCCCGACCACGACCTGCAGGGTGCTGAGCACCAGATTGACTCCCACGCTGACCCAGGTGCTGCGCGACGCGGCATCCGAGCGCTCGGCCTGGCTGTAGGGCGTGTCGTGGCTGTGTTCTTCGAAGTTCATGGCTGGGTTCTGGGCTCGGGCGCCAGAAAGGCGGGAGAGGCTGGAGACGGCGTAGCTTATCCGCTTGCGGCGTCATTTTCATGATGGACAGGGGTCGACACGGTCAGGTCGGCGCCGGCCCCATGCATGGCATGCCGCCCGCCCGCTCCGGCGGCACGGCCGGAGCCCCGTCACACTTCACGTGACAAGGCCGCAGGGGCGGGCCTACACTGGTCCGCAATCGCCCTGCCCCAGGCCGGGGCCCCAGCCGGACGCCAAGCCCATGAAAATCGGCAGACCCAGGAAATCCAGTGCCAGCATCCTGCTGCTATGGCTGTTGATCTCCGGCTTCACGCTCTACCAGTACATCCAGCTCGAGCAGTCGCGCCGCACCATCGAACACAAGACCGGCGAACATGCCCTGACCCTGGTGCGGCTGGTGGCCGAACACGCCGCCTCCAGGATCGACGCGGCCGATGCGGCGCTGCAGGATGTGGCCACCCGGCTCGGCGCCCAGGACCTCGAGCAGGGCCTGACGCTCCCGGCCCCCCGCCGGCAGGCCCTGGAGTCCCTGCTCAAGAGTCGGCAGGCACGCACGCCCGGCGTGGTGTCCATGTCCATCACCGATGCCGAGGGACGGGTGTTTGCCAATGCGCTGGACCAGCCCCAGGGCACCTTCCTGGGCAACCGCAGCTATTTCCTGGATCTCAAGGCCGATCGAAGCCGCTCCCCCGCGATATCGGAGGTCGTCCAGGGTCGGGTGTCGCAGCAATGGGGCATCCAGGTGGCGCGGCGCCTCGAACTGCCCGCAGGCGGCTTCGGCGGCATGCTGGTCGCGAACCTGGGTGTGCGGGAGAATTTCGAAGACTTCTACAACTCACTCGGTCTGAACAAGCAGGACCTGGTCACCCTGCGCGATCCGGGCAACCGCATCCTGGTGCGCTATCCGGTGCGCGAGAACACCCTGGGCAAGGTGGTCAGCGGCTCTGCGGCCCTCGACCAGATCCTGTCGGGCCAACAGGAGAGCCTGGCGCGCTCGACCTCGCCGGTCGACCACGTGGAACGCATGGTGGCCTCGCGCCGGCTGTCCGGGCACCCGGTCTATGCGGTCGTCGGCATCGGGCTCGACGATGCACTCGAGCCCTGGCGGCAGCAGCGCACCCTGACCCTGCTGATGGGCATCGGGGGCGTGGCGGCAGGGCTGCTGCTGAGCCTGGGCATCCAGTCGCGCGAACGCTCGATGCGTGAACTGGCCCTGGTCGACTACGCGCTGAACCGGGTCGGCGAGGCCGCCTTCATCGCCGACGAATCGGGCCGCTTCAGATTCGTCAACGACGAAAGCTGCAAGTCCCTCGGCATGAGCCGTGGCAAGCTGCTGCGCAGCCAGGTGCTGGACATCAGCACCGAAACCCACACGCCGGCCCAGTGGAAGGCACGCTGGGAGCTGGTCAAGACCCACCGGGCTCTGCGCTTCGAGTCCCAGCACCGGCGCGCGGACGGCAGCACTTTCCCGGTCGAGATCCACGTCAACCATTTCGAATTCGATGGCGCGCCCTACCTGCTGGCACTGGCCCGCGACATCAGCGAACGCAGAAAGGCCGAGACCGAGATCCGACACCTGGCATTCCACGATCCACTGACCGGCCTGCCCAACCGGCGCCTCCTGCTGGACCGCCTGCTCCACGCGCTCGAGATCAGCCAGCGCCAACGACGCCCCGGTGCCCTGATGCTGCTGGACCTGGATGACTTCAAGACCCTCAATGACACACAGGGCCATGATGCCGGCGACCGGTTGTTGATCGAGGTGGCCCAGCGACTGCACGAAGCCGTGCGCGACAGTGACACGGTGGCCCGCCTCGGTGGCGACGAGTTCGCGGTGATCCTCGAAAGCCTGGATGAGCAAGGCTCGGCCGCCGCACAGGCCGAGGCGGTGGCCCGCCACATCCTGCAGCACATCGACCGATCCGTCCCTCCCACCCCCACAGGACAGGCCGCGACGCCCGGACCCGCGAGCCATGCCTGCAGCGCCAGCATCGGCATCGTCCTGTTCGAAGGGAACCAGCCCTCGGTCGACGACCTGATGAAGCGCGCCGACACCGCGCTCTACCAGGTCAAGGCAGCCGGTGGCCGTGGCCTGCGCTTCTTCGATCCCCAGATGCAGGCCGAGGTCCAGGCCAGGGCGATGCTGCACACCGACCTGCGCGAGGCGCTGCGCTGCGGCCAGTTCGAATTGCACTACCAGGCTGTGGTCGACCGCCAGGGCCGCAGGCTCGGCGCCGAAGCCCTGCTGCGCTGGCAGCATCCGGTCCGGGGCTGGGTCAGCCCGGCCGAATTCATCCCCTTCGCGGAGCGCAGCGGCCTGATCCTGCCGCTGGGGCATTGGGTTTTCGAGACAGCCTGCCGGCAATTGCAGGCCTGGAGCGATCGCCCCGGCCTCGCGGGGCTCGGTCTGTCCATCAACGTCAGCGCACGGCAGTTCCGCGAAGCCGACTTCGTCGAGCGCCTGGTGGCCGTGCTGCAATCGACCGGCGCCGACCCGGCCCGGCTGACGCTGGAGCTGACCGAAAGCCTGCTGCTCGAGGACACCCAGGGCGTGATCGGCAAGCTCAAGGCGCTCAAGGCCTTGGGCCTGTCTCTCGCCCTCGACGACTTCGGCACCGGCTATTCGTCGTTGTCCTACCTCAAGCAGTTGCCGCTCGACACGCTGAAGATCGACCGCTCCTTTGTGGCCGATCTGCTGGTCTCACCGAACGATGCCGCCATCGCCTGCACCGTGATCGCCCTCGGCCATGCCCTGGGGCTGAAGGTGGTGGCTGAAGGCGTCGAACAGCAGGCCCAGCAGGACTACCTGATGGGCCAGGGCTGCGATGCCTTCCAGGGGTATCTGCATGGCCGCCCCATGCCACCCGGGCCTTTCGAGGAGCAGGGCCTTCTCTGCGTGGGCCCAGACGCAAAAGGCCCTGGCGATACGCCGGGGCCTCGCTAGCAAGCAGGGCGGTGTGCCGCCGCCCGTCGCCTCAATCGGCGTAGATGCCGGCCTTGCGGATCACCGGGCCCCAGCGGTTGATCTCGGACTCGAGGTGGGCCCTCAAGGCCTTGGGCGTCACCTGATCCAGCGGCGCGGCCTCCGAACTCAGGTCGGTGAGGCGCTTGGTGACCATGGGGTCCTGCAAGGCGGTGCGCAATGCGGCATTGAGCTTGTTGATGACCTCGGGCGGCGTGCCCTTGGGGGCGTACATGCCGTGCCAGACCTTGACGTCAAAGCCCTTGAGACCCTGTTCATCGAGTGTCGGCACATTGGGCAGCACGGACAGCCGGTTGAGCGTGGTGACACCGAACACCTTGACTCGCCCTTCCTTG
>JAFAMV010000063.1 GCA_019233055.1 Curvibacter sp. | reverse complement strand
TCACGCCTATCTGTTCACAGGCACGCGAGGCGTGGGCAAGACCACGGTGTCGCGCATTCTGGCCAAGTCGCTCAACTGCGTGGGGCCGGACGGGCAGGGGGGCATCACCAACCAGCCCTGCGGCGTCTGCCAGGCCTGTGTGGACATCGACAGCGGCCGTTTCATTGACTACACCGAGCTGGATGCCGCCTCGAACCGGGGGGTGGACGAGGTTCAGTCGCTGCTGGAGCAGGCCGTCTACAAGCCGGTCCAGGGACGCTTCAAGGTCTTCATGATCGACGAGGTCCACATGCTGACCAACACCGCGTTCAACGCCATGTTGAAGACGCTGGAAGAGCCCCCGGAGTACCTGAAGTTCGTGCTGGCCACCACCGATCCTCAGAAGGTGCCGGTGACCGTGTTGTCCCGTTGTCTGCAATTCAACCTCCGGCCCATGGCGCCGGAGACCGTGCTCGAGCACCTGGGCCGCGTGCTGCAACAGGAGTCGGTGCCTGCCGAGGACGGTGCCTTGCGGCTGCTCGCGCGTGCCGCCCGAGGCTCGATGCGCGACGCCCTGTCGCTGACCGATCAGGCCATTGCCTTCGGCAGCGGCGAACTGCGCGAGGCCGGCGTGCGCCAGATGCTCGGCAGCGTGGACCGCAGCCATGTCTTCCGCGTGATCGAGGCCCTGGCGCTGGCCGATGGCCGCAGCGTGGTGGAGGTGTCGGACACCTTGCGTCTCAATGGCCTTTCAGCCGCGTCGACCCTCGAGGAGATGACGGTGGTGCTGCAGCGCATGGCGGTCTTCCAGGCGGTGCCGCAGGCCGCGGCGGCCCTGGATCCCTCCGACCCGGAAGCCCCGGAGGTCGCGAGATTGGCCGGTCTCATGCCGGCCGACGAGACCCAGTTGCTCTACAGCATGTGCCTGCATGGCCGTGCCGAACTGGGCCTGGCGCCCGATGAATACGCGGCGCTGACCATGGTGCTGTTGCGCTTGCTGGCGTTCAAGTCCGCGCATGGTCGTGCCGCTCCTGCATCTGCCCTGGCGGCAGCGGCAGAAAAAAAAACTCTGAAACCTGAGCCGGCCAAGGCGCTGGCGCCAGCCGCCTCATCGGCGGGGACCGCCCCGCCGCTCGTCAAGGCGCCAACGCCCTCCGAGCTTCCTGAGGATCCCCCCACCGGCGCGGTGGCTGCGGGAGCCGTCCCGGGGCCCGAGTCCATGCAGTCGGCGCGGACCGCCGATGACGCTCCGAGGCAGCCCGCAGCTGCGCGCCCCGCAGCAGAAGAGGATGCTGCCTCCGAGGCCCAGGTCTTGGCCGATGAGGTGCGCGCCGGGACAAGCGACGCCGACGACGCCGACGGACCGCCGTCCTGGATGCAGGAGTGGCCGGATGACGGTTCGGTCAGCCAGTCGCTGCCGGCGCCTGTGCAGGGCGGACGGAGTCTGCCGGTCCATGAACCCTCCGCCGAGCTGATCGGCGCAGTGACCACGCCGTCGCCTCCCCAATTGCTGGCGATGCCGGTGCGGGTGCCCCCCGAGCCGGGCGACCGGACCCAGGCACGCTATGACGTCCACGCTGCGGCACGGGTGCCGACGAGTTTTGTCCGCACCGAGGACGGGGACGTCTGGTTTGACGTCGTCCAGCAGATGGTGGCCAGCGAGGCCATCAATGCGCTGGTCCGGGAGCTGGCCCTGCAGTCCCAATTGATCGGCCGTGACGGCCCGCACTGGATGCTGCGCGTCGAACGCGAATCCCTGAACCAGCCCAACAGCCGTGAAAGGCTGCGCGCGGCCCTGCAGCAGGGCGGCTGGGCGGCACAGATTACGGTCGAACTCGGGCCGGTGGTCGACAGCCCGGCCCGCCGCAATGCCGCTGCGGCGGCCGAACGACAGAAGGTGGCCGAGGATCTGATCCTGAGCGACCCCTTCGTTCAATCGATGATGCGCGAATTTGGCGCGAAAATCGTGCCCGGCAGTGTCAAGCCACTTTGACCGCGGTTTTCTGGGGCTTCGCCCTTTTCCTATTCATTTCATTCCACGAAAGTCAACTCATCATGTTCAACAAGGGACAACTCGCCGGCCTCATGAAGCAGGCCCAAGCCATGCAGGACAACCTGAAGAAGGCCCAGGAGGAACTGGCGCACATCGAGGTCGAGGGCGAATCCGGCGCCGGGCTGGTCAAGGTGCTGATGACCTGCAAGCATGATGTCAAGCGTGTCACGATCGATCCCAGCCTGCTGGCCGATGACAAGGAGATGCTCGAAGACCTGGTGGCTGCCGCCTTCAATGCGGCTGTGCGCAAGGCCGAAGAGACCTCGGAGCAGAAAATGGGCAAGATCACGGCCGGCATGCCGGGTCTTCCGGGCGGCATGAAGTTCCCGTTCTGAAGTCCTCGGGGCCGCGCCTTCAACTGAACTGAACCCGGCCAGGACACCTGGCCCAGGTGTCCAGGCCTGTCGCATTCGAATTCCATGTCCTCCGATACCCATTCGCTTGATGCGCTGATCCAGGCCCTCCGGCGCCTGCCGGGCGTGGGGCCGAAATCGGCTTCCCGCATGGCCTATCACCTGCTGCAAAACGATCGGGAGGGGGCGCAGTTGCTGGCCCAGGCCTTGCACGAGGCCAGTGCACGCATGCGGCATTGCGAGCGCTGCCACACCCTGACGCAGCAGGTCATTTGTGCCACCTGCCTGGACCCACAACGGGATGCGTCCCGTCTGTGCATCGTCGAGACACCGGCCGACCAGGCGGCGCTGGAGCGCACCGGAGCCTACCGCGGCTACTATTTCGTGCTGCTGGGCCGCATCAGTCCCCTGGACGGGGTGGGACCGCACGACATCGGCCTGGACCGGCTGTTCGAGCGGGCCACAGATGGGCAGGTCCAGGAGGTGATCCTGGCGACGAATTTCACCGCCGAAGGCGAGGTCACGGCCCATGTGGTCAGCGAAGGCCTCAAGGCGCGGGGCCTGCGGGTGACACGGCTGGCCCGGGGGGTGCCGGTGGGCAGCGAACTGGAGTACGTGGACCTGGGCACCATTGCCCATGCCCTGGCGGATCGGCGCTGAGGCTTGTCAGGCTTTGCAGGAGCCGGCATTCTGTGGCCAGGTGATTCGTTTGGTCACGATTCAGGTTGCTCATGTTTTAATAGCGTTTGACCTGGGTGGCCTCACCGGGTTGGGGGTGGGCGGTCCCCGTCCACAAGAATGATTCGAGGCTGGCGAAAGGTCCTGGCACATGAATTCAATGCAATACGCGCACTTCACCGTGGCCTACTGGTGTGTTCTGGTGGCTGCATTGCTGCCCTATGTCTGCGCCTGGGTGGCCAAGAGCGGCATGTTCGGCAAGTCGGTCGGTGAGGGCGGGTTTGACAATCGCAACCCCAGGCAATGGCTGGCGCGCCAGGCTGACTGGCGGGCCCGGGCCAATGCGGCCCAGGCCAACAGTTTTGAAGGGTTGCCATTCTTCATCGGCGCCGTGCTCATCGCCCACCAACTGGGGGCCGCGCAAAGCCTGCTCGACATCTTGGCCTTCCTTTATGTGCTGCTGCGCATCGTGTACATCATGATGTACGTGGGCGGCATGCCATCCGCCCGCAGTGCGGTGTGGGCGGCGGGTTTGCTGGTCAACATCGGCATCCTGTTCATCGGTTACCGCTGACCGTGGGTGTGCGTGTAAGCAAGCGTGTAGGTAATAGTCCTGACAGGATGTTCCTGATGCAGGATTTCCCTGACACGCTAGGCTTGGTGAGCCGGAAGGACCGGCCAACCACAGGGGAAATTTCTCGATGAAACATGCATGGCTCGACAGGCGCCAGTTTGGTGCACTCGCCGCTCTGGGCGCAGGCGCCCTGGTGCTGCCTGGCCTGAGGGCGCAGACCCGCCTTGAAAAGCCGTCGGTGTCGATTGCCGTGGGCGGCAAATCGGCCTTCTATTACCTGCCGCTGACCATCGCCGAGCAATTGGGCTACTTCAAGGCCGAAGGCCTCGATGTCGAGATCAGCGATTTTTCTGGTGGTGCCCGTGCGCTCCAGGCCGTGGTGGGTGGTTCCGCCGATGTCTGTTCGGGTGCCTTCGAGCACACCATCAGCCTGCAGAGCAAGAACCAGCCCTTCCGGGCCTTCGTGCTGCAAGGCCGGGCGCCGCAGGTGGTGATGGGGGTCTCGACCAAGACCCTGCCGGGCTACAAGGGCTTGGCGGATCTGCGGGGGCGCAAGATCGGTGTCACGGCACCGGGGTCTTCGACCAACATGGTCAGCAATCTGTTGCTGTCGCGGGTGGGGCTGCAAGCCGGCGATGTCTCCTATATCGGTGTCGGCGTGAGTGCCGGTGCCCTGTCGGCGCTGCGCTCCGGGCAGATCGACGCCATCAGCAATGTGGACCCCGTGATCACGATGCTGGAACAGAAGGGCGAGATCCGCGTGGTGGCCGACACCCGCACCATCAAGGGCTCCGAGGAACTGTTCGGCGGCCCAATGCCTGCCGGCTGCCTCTATGCGCACGCCGACTTCCTCAAGAAAAACCCGAACACCGCACAGGCGCTGGCCAATGCGATGGTGCGCAGCCTCAAATGGCTGCAGACCGCCGGCCCTTCGGACATCATCAAGACGGTTCCCGAGAGCTACCAGCTTGGCGACCGGGCGCTCTATCTGGCGGCCTTCGGCAAGGTGCGCGAGGCGATCTCGCTGGACGGCGTCGTCCCCGACGATGGCCCGAAAACGGCTGTGCGGGCATTGGCCAGCTTCGACTCCACAGTCAAGGCCGACCGCATCGATCTCAACCGTCTCTACACCAATGAGTTTGCCCGCCGGGCGAAGGACCGGTTCAAGGCCTGATCCTGTGCCTTGCACGCGGGTCAGGGGTTTCACGAACAGCCAGCGGGTGTTTTCAGATGAGCGAGTTTGCGTTGGAGCTGATCGACATCAGCTGTACCTTCCGGGCCCGCGAGCCCGGTGCTACGGCCTATACCGCCGTGGCGCACAGCACCTTGCGAGTGGGGGCGGGTGAGTTCGTGTCGGTGGTCGGCCCCACGGGCTGCGGCAAGTCGACCCTGCTGAATGTGGCGGCGGGTTTGCTGGCCCCGAGTTCCGGCGCTGTCCGGGTGTTCGGTCAGCCTTTGCAAGGGCTGAACCGGCGCGCCGGCTACATGTTCCAGGCCGAATCCTTGCTGCCCTGGATGAACGCCCTCCAGAACGTGATGCTGGGCCTGCGCTACCGCGGGATGGGGGAGCGTGAGGCCCGCCTCGAGGCCGAAGACTGGCTGCAGCGGGTGGGCCTTGGGCGCTTTGCCGACCGCTACCCCCATCAGTTGTCCGGAGGGATGCGCAAACGGGCGGCGCTGGCCCAGGTGCTGGCGCTGGATCCCGACATCGTGCTGATGGACGAGCCCTTCAGCGCGCTCGACGTGCAGACCCGCCAGCTCATGGAGAACGAGGTGTTGGCGTTGTGGGCGCAAAAGCGCAAGGCCGTGCTGTTCATCACCCATGATCTCGACGAGGCGATCGCGATGAGCGATCGTGTGGTGGTGCTGTCGGCAGGGCCCGCGACGCATCCGATCGGCGAGTTCCAGATCGATCTGCCGCGCCCCCGCAATGTGGCCGAGGTACGCAACGATGCCCATTTCGTCGCCTTGCACGGCCGGATCTGGGCGGTGCTGCGCGACGAGGTGCTCAAGGGCTATGCACAACAGCTGAAGGAGTCCTGAGCATGCGCAAGACCTTCCTGGACCGTATCCGTCCGACGGGACGCCGTCTGCGCGTGTGGCAGCTGGCCTTGTTGGGCGCCTTGCTGGCGCTGTGGCAACTGGCGTCGTCCTATGGCGGTCTGGCCTTCTTCGTCGGCGAGCCGCTGCAGGTGGCCGGGCGGCTCTGGTCCTGGTTCCTGCCCTGGGCGTTGCCGCCCAACGCGTGGTTCCCGGACGGTCTGGAAGGTCACGCGGATGTCTATGTGCATCTGGGGGTGACCCTGCTGGAGACCGTGCTGGCTTTCGGCCTGGGCACGGCGCTGGGATTGGCGCTGGGTCTCTGGCTGGCCTTGGCGCCGATGGCGGGTGCGATTCTCGACCCCTTCATCAAGGCCGCCAACTCGATGCCGCGGGTGATCCTGGCGCCCTTGTTCGGCCTGTGGTTCGGCCTGGGCGTCTGGAGCAAGGTGGCGCTGGCGGTGACGCTGGTCTTTTTTGTGGTGTTCTTCAATGTCTACCAGGGGGTGCGGGAAGTCAGCCCGGTGGCGTTGGCCAATGCCCGCATGCTGGGGGCCACCCGGCGCCAGCTGCTGCGCACGGTCTATCTGCCCAGCGCCACCAGCTGGGTCTTTTCAAGTCTGCACACCTCGGTGGGCCTGGCTTTTGTCGGCGCGGTGGTGGGCGAATACCTGGGCTCGGCCCGTGGTGTGGGCTATCTGATCCTGCAGGCGGAAGGCACTTTCGATGTGAACACGGTCTGCGCCGGCATCTGGGTGCTCACCGCCTGTGCCCTGTGGCTCGATGCTGCGGTGGGGCGCCTGGAGCGGCGTCTCATGAAATGGCAGCCCGGCGCACCGGACACCGAAGCGCAGCACTGACGGCCTCATGGGCCGTCGTGCCAAGCCTTTCCAGGCCTTTCAACGCCTGCGGGTTTTTTTCGCGCCGGCGGCCGAGGCCACGCGTGTGGTGGTGGGCGTCGTCAGACGCGGCGCGGCGCGTGTGCGGCTGCCGTGGGAGGCTGCGGTCACGCCGTTGCGGCGGATGCCCGGAGCGCCACTGGCGGCATGGGATTGCATGGGCAGGTAAAGCACCACCTGCTGCCCCGGCTTGAAGCCGGCGCTGGTCTTGATGTCGTTCCAGTCGGCCACCTGGGCCACCGAGACCCGATAGCGCTGGGCCACGCTGCTGACCGAATCCTTGCGCCCGGCCTTGATGACGGTGCGGCGCGTGACGATCTCGGGCGCCAGGGACAGCTGCCCGGTCTCGGCCACCCGGTCGCTGACGTCGTTGTCCAGAGAACCGATGCGCGGCACGATGAGGGCCGAGCCGGCCTTGATCAGCATGCGGGGAGGGATGCGGTTGACGTTGCGCAGGTCATATTCGCTCATGCCGACCCGCTGGGCGGCTGCGGCCACCGACATGGTGCTGGGGGCAGTCCAGGCGGTCCAGGTGGCCAGGCGCTCGTGGTAGTCCTGCAGATTGCGCTTGAAGATCGCGGCGTTGTCCCAGGGCAGCAGGATCTGCGGTGTCCCGGCGGCCAGGA
The DNA here is from genome assembly GCA_019233055.1 of Curvibacter sp. Lineage (GTDB taxonomy): Bacteria > Pseudomonadota > Gammaproteobacteria > Burkholderiales > Burkholderiaceae_C > Curvibacter. Next base: position 10,390 of record JAFAMV010000063.1, on the reverse strand, counting down.
TCACCGGTCGGTGCACCGAGGGGTTGAGGGCGCGGAAATCCTCGAGCGGCACATCGGCCAGCCGGGCGGCCACTTCGACGTCGATGTCGCCGGGGATGTCGACGGTGTCGAAATAGGGGTGGTTCGGGATGTCGGGCAGTTCGGCTCGGAACAGCTCCGGGTTGGCCACGATGTTTTTCATGGCCTGCAGCTTGGGCACGTAGTACCGCGTCTCGTTGGGCATGTTCAGGTCGAGGTAGCCGGTCTTGAGTCCCTGGCGCTGATTGCGGGCGATGGCCTTGGAGACGCTGCCTTCGCCCCAGTTGTAGGCGGCCAGGGCCAACTGCCAGTCGCCGAACATGTTGTAGAGCTTCTGGAGGTAGTCGAGTGCGGCCCGGGTCGAGGCCAGCACGTCGCGGCGGTCGTCGCGGAAGACGTTCTGCTTGAGGTCGAAGGTGGTGCCGGTGGCCGGCATGAACTGCCACATGCCGGCGGCCTTGGCCGAGGACACGGCCTGCGGATTGAAGGCGCTTTCGATGAAGGGCAGCAGGGCCAGTTCGGTGGGCATGCCACGCCGTTCCAACTCCTCGACGATGTGGAACATGTATTTGCTGGAGCGCTCGGTCATGCGCTGGATGTAGTCGGGTCGCGCGGCATACCATTGCTCGCGGTCGTGGACCAGATCGGTGTCCAGATCGGGCATGGCAAAGCCCTGGCGAATGCGTTCCCACAGATCGGAGGGCGGCGCCAGGGCCGCCACCTGGCTGGAGCCGACCTGGGTGGCCAGAATGGGCTGCAGGGGGCCATTGGCCGTCAGCCCCGGGTCTGCCGGCCGGGTGCCTGCCGATGCGGTGGCGGGGCTGCGCGCCGTCGTGGGATTGCCGGCGGCAGCCGTGCCTGGGGGTTGGGTGGCACAGCCGGTCAGCCAGAGCAGGCCGGCCAGGCAGGCCGCAGTGATCAGTTTCATCAGAATTCGTTTTTCCATTGGCGCAGGCGCGCGAACACCGCGACTTCATCGTCCGGTGACAGCGCGGGATCCAGCCGGGTCAGGGCCTGGATCACGGCAGGCTCGCGGGAGCGCAGAAAAGGATTGATGGCCCGTTCGAGGCCGATGAGCGAGGGCAGGGTGGGCCGCCCCGCGTTGCGCAGGTCTTCGCAGCGGGCCCTGTGCTCCGCCAGGGCCGCGTTGCCGGGCTCGATCGCCGCTGCAAAGCGCAGATTCGACAGGGTGTATTCGTGGGCGCAGCACACCCGTGTGTCGGCCGGCAGGGCGGCCAGCCGGTCCAGCGATCCGAGCATCTGGGCCGGCGTTCCTTCGAACAGCCGGCCGCAACCGCCAGAAAACAGGGTGTCGCCGCAGAACAGCAGCGCCTGACCGCCGGCATCGGGACAGAAGAAGGCCAGATGACCTGCCGTGTGGCCAGGCACCTCCAGCACCTCGAAGCGCAGGCCCAGCGCCGTGAGGCAGTCGCCGGCCTGCAGAGGCTGGGCCGGTTGGGGAATCGATTCGCGCGCCGGGCCGGCCACCTGGGCCGAGGTGGCCTGGCGCAGCGCTTGCACACCGCCGGTGTGGTCATGGTGGTGATGGGTCAGCCAGATCGATTGCAGGCTCAGACCGGGGCGGGCCGCCAAGGCGTCCAGCACCGGCTGGGCATCACCAGGATCGACCACCACCGCCTGGCGGCCGTCGTGCAGCAGCCAGATGTAGTTGTCTGAAAACGCCGGCAGGGGGATGAGTTCGATCGTCATGGACCGGCGGATTATAGGAACTTGAGACCGGAGAGCGGGGGCTGCACGCGCTATGCTCGACACCCTGGTCGATCTGTCGCGGTCGACCGTCCTGCATGAATTGCCTGTCCTTGCCCCATGGTGTCGCTCCACGAATGGTTTCAGTCTCCGCCCGGCCAGTACCTGATGGCCTGGGAGCAGCAGCGCATGGACGAGGCGGTGGCCGACATCTTCGGCTACCACAGCCTTCAGATGGGCCTGCCGGAGCTGGAGGCGCTGCGGGGCAATCGCATGCCGCACCAATGGCTGGCGGTGGACGGCACCGATCTGCTGGAAGCGCCGGGCGGCGGCCGGGCGGCCCTGGTCACCGACTACGCGGCCCTGCCTTTTCCGGATGCCAGCCTGGACCTGGTGGTGCTGCCGCACACGCTGGAGATTTCGCACGATCCGCACACCACGCTGCGCGAGGTGGAGCGGGTGCTGGTGCCGGAGGGGCGGGTGGTGATCTGCTGCTTCAATCCGGCCAGTCTTTGGGGGGCCAGGCAGCGCCGCGAGCGGCTTTACCAGCGTTTCGGTTTCGGCCAGTGCTACCTGCCGGGGCAGGGGGAGTTCCTGGGCTACCTGCGTCTGCGCGACTGGCTGCGCCTGCTGAGCTTCGAGGTCGAGACCGCCCAATTCGGCTGCTACCGCCCCGCCGTGAGCAGCACCAAGTGGTTGCGGCGCTATGAGTGGATGGACCCGCTGGGCGATCGCTGGTGGCCGATTTTCGGCGCGGTCTATTTTTTGGTGGCGATCAAGCGGGTGCGTGGCATGCGCCTGATCGGCACGCGTTGGAAAGGGGTGCGTCGCGGCGCCGGTGTGCCGGTGCCTGCGGTGAACCGCCAGGCCGGGCACAACCGGATGGCGACCCCTGGTTTTGTTGACAGTGAAGGGTCTTGAGTCTTGAACCATGTCGTGATCTACACCGATGGCGCCTGCAAAGGCAACCCGGGGCCGGGAGGCTGGGGGGTGCTGCTGAAGTCGGGGACGTTTGAAAAGGAACTGTTCGGCGGTGAGCTGGGCACGACCAACAACCGCATGGAAATGACGGCTGTGATCGAGGCCCTGACGGCGCTCAAGCGGCCTTGCCGGGTCACGCTGTTCCTGGACAGCGAATATGTGCGCAAGGGCATCACCGAATGGATCCACGGCTGGAAGGCCAAGGGCTGGAAGACGGCGGCCAAGCAGCCGGTCAAGAACGCCGAGCTGTGGCAGCGTCTGGATGCCCTGGTGGCCAGCGGCGGCCATGAGATCGAGTGGCGCTGGGTCAAGGGCCATGCCGGCGATCCGGGCAACGAGCGCGCCGATGCCCTGGCCAATCTGGGCGTGGAAAAGGCCCTTGGACGGCGCTGACCTGGCAGGATGAACGATGGCGACGGAGCTTGTTCTGGAATCGGTGCGCGGGCAACTGGAGGCCTGGGTGCGCAGCCATCAGACGCCGGGTCTGCAGTACCTGTTTGCCCGGCAGGGCCGGGTCCTGTTGTCCTGCGAGGCCGGGCTGGCCGATCCGGCGCGCAGCCGGGCCATGGCGCCGCAGCACACCTTCAACCTCTATTCGATCACCAAGCTGTGGACCGCCGCCGCTGTGCTGCTGTGCGTGCGCAAAGGCTTGATCGCCTTGGAGGCACCCCTGGGGTCCTTGCTGCCCGGGCGCCCCAAGTTGGCCGGTGCCACCGTCCGCCAGACCCTGTTGCACACGGCGGGTTTCGACAACCCCCTGCCGCTGGGCTGGGTGCATCTGGCGCGTGAGACCTTCGATCCGCAGCGATTCGTGACGGAGCTTCTCGAGCGCCACGGCCAGCCGGTGCGGGCACCGGGCGATGTGTACCGGTATTCGAACATCGGCTATCTGTGGCTGGGGCGGATGGTGCGCACCGTGACGGGGCGCTCGCTGGCGCAATGGCTGCACGAGCAACTGTTGTCTTCAGGGGTGGGCGCGCCTGACGGGGCCGTGCTGGGTTTCGAGGCACCTCTGGCCACGCGGCAGGCCCGCGGCACCTTCCGACGCTGGAGCTGGGTCAATCCCCTGCTCGGCCTGGTGCTGGAGCGGGACCGTTTCGTGGCCGGTCACACCGGATCCTGGGTGCGTCTGGAGCATCACCAGGTCAATGGGCCGGCCTACGGCGGGATGATCGGCAACGCTGCCGGCCTGATGTCCGGCCTGCAGCAACTGCTGGACCTGGATGGCCTGGCCAGCAGCGGCTGTCCACAAGGCCTTTTCCAGACGGTGCCGGTGTCAGGGCCTGCCCGCAGCCTGGGGGGGGCCACCGGCCGCCTGGAGGGCGAGCATTGGTGCGGCCATTGTGGCGGCGGAGCCGGCTACTACGGTGAGGCGCGGGTCTATCCCAGATTGCAGGCGGTCAGCGTGTTGTTGCTCAACCGGGCGGGTTGGCGGGACGAGGCGCTGCTCGACCGTCTGGATCGGCATCTGCTGGCGGTGGAATGAAAGACCGGCCTTGCAAGGCCGATGCCTCCACGGTCTGGATTGCTTCGCCCTGGGCCCGCAGGTCGGCCTGGGTGTTGAGGTTGCTGAACGCAGCCGGCGGGTCGCCGGGGCGATCGAAGAGGGCTTCGGCGGCCCCGTGGCGCGCCATCCAGGCCCCCATCTTGCGGCCTCCGGCATCGAGCCAGGCCTGCAGGTCGGCAGCCAGGCTGCGGTGGGCGAGACAGAAGACGGCCTGCAACGGCGGCACGGCCCCGTGGCGATCTTCGCCGGGTGTCCAGGCCCGCACCACGGCCAGGGGCCGACGGCCCTGTTGCGCCGCCTGGGTCAACCGCTCCACGAGGTCTGACGGAAATTCGGGCACATCGCAGGGCACCGTCACCACCCAGTCGCGATCGCTGTGCTGCAGCCCACTGAGCAGACCGGCCAGCGGGCCGCTGGCCTGTTCCGGCGCCGCATCGGTCCAGACCGGCACGCCCAGACGGCGATACTCGTCCAGGCAGCGGTTGGCGTTCAGGGCCAGCTTGCCGACCTGGGGCCGCAGGCGCTCCAGCGCATGCCAGGCCAGAGGGTGGCCGCAGAGCAGGGCCAGGCCTTTTTCGGCGCCCATGCGCTGACCCTGGCCGCCGGCCAGGACCAGGCCGGTGATGTCGCTGCGTTGCATGGCGTCTGTCTTCAACCGCCGATATAGCTCATCTCGATGCGCCGCCCGCCGTCCTCGGCCACCTCACTGGCCGGGGACTGATGGGCGCGCAGTTCTGAATAGCGGTCGCTGCGCCCCTGCCAGAGTTGATCGATGGCGCCGGCCAGTTCCGCATCACTGGCGCCGCCGCGCAACAGGCTGCGCAGATCGTGCCCCTGGTGGGCGAACAGGCAGAGGTAGAGCTGGCCCTCCGTGGACAGGCGGGCCCGGTTGCAATCCCGGCAGAAGGCCTGGGTGACGCTGCTGATGAAGCCGATCTCGCCGAGATCCGGATCCGGGCGACCCAGCTCATCGACATAGGCCCAGCGCTGCGCTGTGGCGCCCGGGATGTCGGGTGCCAGGGCCTGCAGGGCGAACTCGCTCTTCAGCAGGCTCAGCAATTCTGCCGACGGCACGACTTCATCCATGCGCCAGCCATTCGTGGCCCCCACATCCATGTATTCGATGAAGCGCAGGGTCACGCCGCTGCCCCGGAAATGGCGCGCCATGGGCAGGACCTCATGCAGGTTGCTGCTGCGCTTGACCACCATGTTCACCTTCAGGCCTGCGCCCTCGGCCAGGCCGGCGTCCTGTGCGGCAGCGATGCCTTGCAACACGTCGGAGACCGGGAAATCCACATCGTTCATGTGCCTGAAGACGTCATCGTCCAGTGCGTCCAGGCTCACGGTGACCCGTTGCAGACCGGCCGCCTTGAGGGCCTGGGCCTTGCGGGCCAGCAGGGAACCATTGGTCGTCAGGGTCAGCTCAGGCGGCTGGCCGTCCGGGGTACGGAGGGCGGCGAGCATGGCGATCAGCTCTTCGAGGTTCTTGCGCAGCAATGGCTCGCCACCGGTCAGGCGGATCTTTCGCACCCCGCAGGCCAGAAACTGGCGGGCGATGCGGGTGATCTCCTCAAAGCTCAGCAGCGCCGCATGGGGCAGGTAGGCGTAGTCCTTGTCGAAGACTTCCTTGGGCATGCAGTAGGCGCAGCGGAAGTTGCAGCGGTCGGTGACGCTGATGCGCAGATCGCGCAGGGGCCGGTGCAAGCGGTCTTGCAGGACCGGCGTGGCGCGAGGCACGCTGTCGGGATTCAGGCGGATCGGGGTGCGGCGCAGATCCTTCAGCGGCACGGCATGCAGCGGCAGGGAGGGGGCAAAGCGTTCGGACATGCCGGGGTCGGGGGCGTAGCAGGGACGGTGCGCAACACTACACCAGTTGGCTGTTGCCAGAGACCTTTCTTCGGGAAATCCACGAGCCCGACAGGGGTCGGGCCGGCTTTTCCACCAGGAAGGCCGGCCGTGTCACACCGATCGGATCTGTCAGACGCAGCGCGCGCCGTCCACTTCGATGCAGACGCCCGAGATGAAGGCCGCCTCGTCCGAGGACAGGTACAGCGCAGCATTGGCCACGTCGAGGGCGGTGGAGAAGCGGCCCAGCGGGATGGTGGCCAGGAACTTGGCCCGCCGCGCATCGTCCACCGGCCCGCCGGCGAACTCGGCGGCCAGGCCGGTGTCGGGGTTGAACACCGGGTTGATGCAGTTGACGCGGATGTTGTCCGGGCCGAGTTCGGCTGCCAGGGATTTGCTGGTGGTGATGACCGCCCCCTTGGAGCCGTTGTACCAGGTCAGACCCGGCCGGGGCCGGACGCCGGCGGTGGAGGCGATGTTGATGAAGCTGCCGCCGCCGATGCGCCGGAATTCCGGGGTGGCGTGCAGCGTGGCAAGGTAGATGCTTTTGACGTTGATCGCGTAGCAGCGATCGAACTCGTCCTCGGGCACCTCCAGCGCCGGGCGGTTGCGGTGGGTCCAACCCGCGTTGTTGACCATCACATCGAGGCGGCCGAAGAGCCGGACGGCTTCGGCCACCAGGGCCTTGACCTCGTCCGAACGGGTGACGTCGGCCTTGAAGAAGGCGGCCCGGCCGCCGGCGGCCTGGATCTCCGAGACCACGCGCAGACCGCCGGCCTCGTTGATGTCATTGACCAGCACCTGGGCGCCTTCGGCAGCCAGGCGTTTCGCAATGCCTTCGCCGATGCCGTTGCCGGCGCCGGTGACGAGGATCGATTTGTTCTGCACGCGCATGATGGGAGATCTCCTGAGGGCTGATGAAGAAGAGGGCAGGGCCTCGCGCGTCGTGATGACAGGCGATCCCGATCGGGGGGCCCTGGTGCCATCAGACACCAGGGGAGGGATTCATCCGTGCCGGACGGCGACGGTCTTGAGGGTGGTGAAGCCGTACAGGGCTTCGAAGCCCTTTTCACGGCCGTAGCCGGACGACTTGACGCCCCCGAAGGGCAGTTCGACGCCGCCGCCGGCGCCGTAGTTGTTGATGAAGACCTGACCGCTGCGCAGACGCCGGGCCAGTCTGAATTGGCGCGCGCCATCGCGGGTCCACACGCCGGCCGCGAGGCCGAATGCGGTGGCGTTGGCCAATTCGACCGCATGGTCCTCGTCGCGGAAACTCATGGCAGCCAGGACCGGACCGAAGACCTCCTCCTGGGCCAGCCGGTGGTCGACCGGGACATCCCGCAGCAGGGTGGGGGCCTGGTAATAGCCGGTCTCGGGGGCTTGGTCGACCACCCGGCCCTGGGCCACCATGGTGATGCCGGCCACCTGGGCATCGGACAGGAAATCCCAGACCCGCTGCTGCTGGGTCTGGCGGATCAGCGGACCGACATCGAGGTCCATGGCCGCAGGACCGACGCGGAGGGCCTCAAAGGCCTGGCCGAGACGGGCCAGCAGGGGCTCGTAGATGCTTTGCTGGATCAGCACCCGTGACCCGGCCGAGCAGGTCTGGCCTGCGTTCTGGACGATGGCATTGATGATGACCGGGATGGCGGCATCGAGGTCGGCGTCTTCGAAGACGATCTGGGGGCTCTTGCCGCCCAGCTCGAGCGTCACGGGGCAGTGGCGTTCGGCGGCCACCTGCTGGATCAGGGTGCCGACCCGGGGGCTTCCGGTGAAGCTGATGTGGTCGATGCCGGGGTGCCGGGCCAGGGCGTCGCCGACCTCATGGCCGTAGCCGGTCACGATGTTGATGGTGCCGGCGGGGAAGCCGGCCTCGGCCGCCAACTGGGCCACGCGGATCAGGGACAGGCAGGCGTCCTCGGCGGGCTTGACGACGCAGGTGTTGCCGGCCGCCAGGGCGCCGCCGACGCTGCGCCCGAAGATCTGCATGGGGTAGTTCCAGGGGATCACATGGCCGGTGACCCCATGCGGCTCGCGCCAGGTGAACACGCTGTAGCCGTCCTGGTAGGGGATGGTCTCACCGTGGAACTTGTCGGCGGCGCCGGCATAGAACTCGAAATAACGCACCAGGGCCAGTGCGTCGGCGCGGGCCTGCTTGGTGGGTTTGCCACAGTCGCGCTGCTCGAGCGCCGCCAATTCGTCGGCATGTTCTGCCACCTTGGCGGACAGGCGCATCAGCAGCCGACCGCGTTCTGCGGCGCTCAGGCGGCCCCAGACCGTGTCGTAACTCTGGCGCGCCGCGGCGACGGCTGCGTCGATGTCCTGGGCATTGCTGCGCTGGATCTGATCAAACGCTTGTCCGTCCGAAGGATCGATGACCGGCAACGTGCGGCCGGAGGAGGACGGGACGGAGGCGTTGGCGATGTAGTTGAGCTGCATGGGCACCATTGTGCTTCAATGGAGCAAACACTACATCAGCACAGGCGATCCACCTGCCTGGGACGCGCCATCGTACTTTGCTGGGGGAGCCATCGCGGGACGGCCCTCGGAGGGCATCTGGAGCCGCCAGCGAACAACGGCTGCCGTAAAAAAACGCCTTGGACAAGGCGTTGGTTGAGGAAGAAGATCGCAACCCATCGGTCGCGATCTGCAGGATCCAGGTCAGATGCGGGGGCTGCGTTTGCGGTCGCGGTCGTCGTGAGGCCAGGCACTGACAGGGTTTTGATCTTGGTTGAAGTTCATGGGAATCTCCGTGGATGAACCCTCAACGAAGGCCGCGGCAATCCGGTTGACAGCTTCTTGAAGAAAAGTTCGATTTTTGTAAACCGAGGGTGCCCGCCTCCTGTCGCCGCTGCAGGGGGCAGGACTTCAAGGCTTGTCGATCCGGGGGTGTCTGGCCTTTTCAAGGCTGCTCTTCAGCAGTCGCTCCGCCTCGACGGCCTGCGGGCTGCGGTGAGCGACGCGCAGGATGAACAGCAGCTCATCCAGGGCGGCAATGGTGTCGTGGACGGCGCGTACCAGCTCCTGCACCTTTTGATCGGTCTGATCCATGGCGCATTCTGGCCCTCGGTGCGGCCAAAGCCAAGTCCAGAAAGATGGGCAATCTGTAAGCCGATGTGAATATCCTGTCGGAATCGCATCTCTTGCAGTGTCGCTGGCCTGCCCGACAGGAATCGAACCTGTGACCCACAGCTTAGAAGGCTGTTGCTCTATCCAACTGAGCTACGGGCAGTCTGGGGTGTCGCGAGGGGCGTCTGGAGACCGTGCAGAGGCGGCAGGGCCCTGGCGGGTCCAAACTTCTCGGAAGCCCCGCATCATACTGGCAAGGGCCTTGGTCTCCTGGTTCCGGCGCTTCCTTTTTGTGTGGGCAGGGCTGCTATCCTCGGCTTTCCAATGGCCTTCGATTCAGGAGCTGTGCCTGTGTTCAAGAAATTCCTCGTTTTGGCGACCACGACGTGGGGCCTGTGCCTGCCGGTCTGGGCCGACAGCTCCGTGGCCTCGTCCGCGTCCGACAGCGTGTCGACGTCGGTGGGCAGCCTGTCGGACTCGCTCCAACATTCGAGCAACAGCTCCTCGCGCAATGGCGGTGTGGCAGAGGGCGACTACCGTCTGGAGGACGTGGCCAGCCTTGAAGAACATCCGGGCATGCTGCGTCTGCATCTGCAACCCACGGTGCAGGCTGCGGGCTCGGAAGGCTTCTGGTTGGATCTGCCGCAGGCAGCGTTCAATGACAGCCACCTGCAACCGGGAGAGCAGGTCCACGCCAGCCAGCGCCCCTATGGCATGGAGTTTTCCAATGCGCAGACCCGCCAGGCTTTCTTCCTGGCCTTGCGGGACGATTGGTTGCAGGACCTGCGAGTCCGGGCTGTCGAACTTTGATGTGGCGTCCGGCCTGGCGCTGGCTGCCTGGGCTGCTGCTCTTGGCGGTGCTGGGTTGGAGCGGGGGCGTCCACGCGGCGGCGCTGCAGTTCTGCGATCGGGGCAAGGCCGCGTCGGCAGCCCAGAAGGATCTGCTGCTGCGCTTTGCGGCGGTGGTCCGGGATGAGTTGACCGAGGCAGGGCAGGGGCCGGCCCTGGTGTCGCGGTCGGGCCTGGACCTGAGCCACTTCGACATGCGGTATTCACATGCCGGGATCGTGCGACGGCAGCCTGAGACCCCGGGGTGGGCCGTGCGCGAACTCTACTTTGCCTGCAATGAAGGTCGGCCCAGGATCTTCGATGAGGGGCTGGCCGGCTTCGTGATGGGCACGGACGACCCGGAGCTGGGCTATGTGTCGCTGGTCTTTCTGCCGGCACCTGTCGATGGATGGCTGGCCGAGGCCAGCCAGGACA
>JAFAMV010000055.1 GCA_019233055.1 Curvibacter sp. | reverse complement strand
CAGCCGCCTTCATGGAGCTGGACGGCAAGCGCTTCTTCCGCTCGGGCGACATGGGGCGCATCGACGAGGACGGCTATTTCTTCATGACCGACCGGCTCAAGCGCATGATCAATGCCTCGGGTTTCAAGGTCTGGCCGGCCGAGGTGGAGGCCCTGATGTTCCGCAATCCGGCCATCCAGGAGGCTTGCATCATCTCGACCACCGATGCCTACCGCGGTGAATCGGTCAAGGCCGTGGTGGTGCTGCGCGCCAGCCACCGCCATGTCACTGAGGCGGAGATCATCGACTGGTGCCGCGAGAACATGGCCGTCTACAAGGTGCCCCGCACAGTGCAGTTCGTCGACGCCCTGCCCAAGAGCGGCAGCGGCAAGGTCATGTGGCGCACCCTGCAGGAAGCCGAACGCGCGGCCTCTTGATCTCGTGGCCTGCCCGAGGCCCCCAGCCCAGGCCTGGGGGCCGGGCATAAAAAACCCGGCACGAAGGCCGGGTGAAACCCTTGCGGGTTCCGCCGAGGGTGGTTGGCGGAGGACTCCGTGAAGTCCGCATTCAATGTAGCAGTTCAGTCAGGCGTCGGCTGTGAACTGCATCACGTCCAGCGCCTCTATCCGCGCGCTTGGCGGCCGATCCCTGTCCACAGAAGCCTTGCCAAGGCTGCGCACTGGCAGCGCGCCAAAACCATGGGTCTTTGCCAGGCTCTTTCTTTGGTATAAATGATAATTGATTGCAAAAATAAGCCGTTTATCGGATTTTTGAAATTTATTTCGGCTTAAATTTGAGTTAAATGATTTTTATGACATAATTGAAATCATATCCAATCGGATGAATGGCGTATTCATCCGCCCCGCACAGCCCTCGCTGGAGAGAAGTCATGGAACCTCAAGCTGCCCCCACCCAGCCCGGCGCACCGGAAGCCGCTGTGTCGCCCGTCGCCAGGCAGGTTCTGGCCTTCGGTCTGGGCCGTGAGCGCTATGGCATCGACACAGCGTCGGTGCTGGAGATCCGTGGATTTGAGGTGCCCGACGCCGCTGCCGGCCTGCCCCCGGTCTTCTACGGGGTGCTCCGTTTGCGCGGGCAAGCAGTGCCTGTGCTGGACCTTCGGCAAGCCTTCGGACACCCGGTCCGCTTCGATGAGTCGACTGTGCTGGTCGTGGCGCAAGGCCTGGGGCAACCGCTCGGCCTGGTGACGGATGGAAGGTTGCTGGTCCTGGACAACCCCTTGCCGGATCTCCCGCGGATGGACGGCAAAGCGCAGGCCGCCTATGTCCGGGGTCTGGGGCCGGTCGATGCGCAGGGGCGCTGGCTGATCCGTCTGGACCCGGATGTGCTGCTGCGGCATTTTTCCGACCAGCAGGCCCTGCCGGTTTAGGCCTCGCCCGTGGACATGCCTTCGTCTTTGATGCGCCGCCTCGCCGTCCTGGGGCTCATTCTGCTGGCACTGGCCTGCATGCTGGGCGCGGCATTGTGCTGGGTGCGCAGCGACTGGCTGTGGGGGCGTTGACCGCAGCCTGGGCGCGGTCAGGGGCCGGCTGTTCCATCAGTTTCTTGAAAGATTGGCTTCAGACACTAGAGGCGCCAAACCTCGCAGAAAGGCTGATATGAAATTGTCCCATCTGAGCATTCAGGCCCGATTCACCCTGCTGTTGGTCCTGTTCGTGGCCGGCTTCGGCATCTGTGCCGCCTGGTCGTACAAGACGCTGGAGGCCCTGAAGGTCAATGGGCCGCTGTACCAGCGCATCGTCCAGAGCAAGGACCTGGTGGCCGACATCCTGCCACCGCCCGAGTATGTCCTGGAGCCCTATCTGGTGATGCTCCAATTGGGCGCTGCCACCGACAAGGCCAGCCAGGACAAACTGGTCGAGCGACTGCAGGCCCTGCGCAAGGACTACGACACCCGCCACGACTACTGGGCCGCAGCAGGGCTGGAGCAGCCCTTGGCCGAGCAGTTGTTGAAACAGGCCCACGAGCCGGCGCTGGCGGTGTTCAAACTGGCCGAGACCGAACTGGTGCCGGCAGTGCAGAAGGGCGATCACGAGGCGGCCGCAGCTGCCCTGGGCAGGATCGCCGGGGTCTACGAACAGCACCGCCAGGCCATCGACCGGGTGGTGGAGATGGCCAACCAGCGTTCGACGCAGGATGAGGCGGCCGGCCGTCAGAACATCGAGGCCGCGAGTTGGTGGTCCATGGGCATCCTGACCCTGTCCATCGGGGCCAGCGTCGGCTTTGCCTTCCTGATCATCCGCAGCATCACCCGACCTCTGTTGCGGGCGGTGGCGGTGGCGGACCAGGTGTCGGGGGGGGACCTGACCGGCCGGATCGACGCCCAGGGCACGGATGAGACCGCCCGCCTGCTCGGCGCCTTGGCGCGCATGCAGGACAGCCTGGTCGGCACGGTCAGCGCGGTGCGCTCCAATGCCCATCAGGTGGCATCGGCCAGCTCGGAGATCGCCATCGGCAACCACGACCTCAGCGAGCGCACCGAGCAGCAGGCGTCGGCCTTGCAGCAGACCGCCGCGTCGATGGAAGAGCTGGACTCGACCGTCAGAAAGAACGCCGACAGCGCCCGCCAGGCCAATCAACTGGCCGAAGGCGCCAGCGAGGTGGCGCTCAAGGGCAGCACGGTGGTGGGGCAGGTGGTGGACACCATGAAAGGCATCAACGAGAGTTCGCGCAAGATCGCCGACATCATCGGGGTCATCGACGGCATTGCCTTCCAGACCAATATCCTGGCCCTGAACGCGGCGGTCGAGGCTGCGCGGGCCGGCGAGCAGGGGCGGGGGTTTGCGGTGGTGGCCGGTGAAGTCCGCAATCTGGCCCAGCGCAGTGCCGAAGCGGCCAAGGAGATCAAGCACCTGATCACGGACAGCGTGGGGCGGGTCGAGAATGGCACCCACCTGGTCGATCAGGCCGGGCAGACCATGGAAGAGGTGGTGCAGGCCATCCGCCATGTGAGCACCATCGTGAGCGAGATCAGCCTGGCCAGCGTCGAGCAGAGCTCCGGGGTCTCCCAGGTCGGGCTGGCGATCAGCCAGATGGACCAGGTCACCCAGCAAAACGCCGCCCTGGTCGAGGAAAGCGCCGCTGCCGCGCAGGGCCTGAAGCAGCAGTCCGATCGCCTGGTCGAGGCCGTTGCGGTGTTTGTGCTGCCGCAGGAGCATCGCGGCTTCGAAGCGGTCGCTGCACCAGCGCCTGCCAGACGCCTGCCCGCAGGCCCCGGCGGGCGCCGGCCGCCGGCCCTTCCGGCCTGAGCGCTCAGCCCAGGCTCTGCACCAGGCGCTGGATCAGCGCGCCGCCTCCGATCAACCAGACCCACAGCAGTGCGGCCAGCAACAGGGGGCGCAGGCCGGCCTGCCGGATCACGCGTGCATGGGTGCTCAGACCGAGTGCCGCCATGGCCATGGCCAGCAGGGCATTGTCCAGTTGGGTCAGGTGCTGCAGCCAGGTGGGGGGCAGGGCCACGAAGGAATGCAGCAGCACCACGGCGAGAAAGCCGAAGGCGAACCAGGGGATGGTCAGCCGCGTGCGCCCGCCGTCAGGCGATCGCTGGGCGCTGCTACGGGCCAGGGCGGCCGACAACAGCATGAGAAACGGCGCCAGCAGCATCACCCGGACCATCTTGGCGATCACGGCGGCATTGGCGGCTTCGGCACCCATGCCGCGCGACGCGGCCACCACCTGCGCCACCTCGTGCACGGTGGCCCCGGTGTAGACGCCGAAGGCGGCAGGCCCACCGGCCACCCAATGCCAGACCAGGTTCCACTGGAACAACAGGGGGTAGGCAAAGGTGGCCACGGTGCCGAACAACACCACGGTGGCGACCGCCACGGTGACCTGTTCCGCCCGGGCGCGCAGCACCGGTTCGGTGGCCATGACGGCTGCCGCGCCGCAGATGGCGCTTCCTGCGCCGACCAGCATGGCGGTGTTGCGTTCCAGGCCCAGCCAGCGCATGCCGATGAGGCAGGCCAGACCGAAGGTGGACGCCAGGACCAGCGCATCCACCATCACGCCGGCGAGCCCGACCTGGGAGACATCCTGCAGGGTCAGGCGCAGCCCGTAGAGCACGATGCCCAGGCGCAGCAGGCTCTGCTTGGCGGTGTGCACCCCAGGGCCGCAGGCCGATCCCAGGCTCGGGTAGACGGTGTTGCCCAGGGCCATGCCGAGCACGATGGCCAGGGTCAGGGCGCTCAGGCCGAGCTGCTGGGTCAGATCCGATTCGGCCCCTCCCATGGCGGCCGCCGTGATCAAGGCGCACAGCAGCAGACCCGGCCCTTGCCGGTGGAGAAAGGCCCCTGTGTCCAGGCGCCTGGAGGGGGTGAAAGAGGGGGCTTGCGAGTTCATGCCTGAACTCTAGGGAGGGTGGATCAACCCGTCCAACTGCTTTATTCGGTAATATCTATTGAATCAATTGTTATAAGGATCTGCCGTGGATGTGCTTCGCCTGAGCCTGCGCCAGCTGCAGATCTTCGTCGCCGTGGCCCGCACCGGCTCCACGACCGGCGCCAGCGACGAGGTGGCGCTGTCGCAGTCGGCCACCAGTTCGGCCGTCAATGAGCTCGAACGCCTGTTGTCCCTGCGCCTGTTCGACCGGGTGGGAAAACGCCTGCAGCTCAACGACAACGGACGGGCGCTGCTGCCGCGTGCGCAGGCCCTGCTCGACGGTGCGGCCGCCATCGAACGGATGGCCCACGAGGACCTGGACCAGGCGCAGTCCCTGCGCATCGGTGCCAGCACCACGATCGGCAACCATGTGCTGCCGCGTCTGTTGGGGCGCTACCTCGGCCAGCGGCACCGCCAGCACCCGCATTGGCAGTCCAGGGTCATGATCGGCAACACCGCCAGGGTCTGTCAGGCGGTGGCCGCCTTCGAACTCGACATCGGCCTCATCGAAGGCCCCTGCCATGAACCGGCCCTGGAGGTGAGTCCCTGGTGCCAGGATGAGCTGCTGGTGCTGGCCTGCCCACAGCAGGCCGCCCGCCTGCTGGAGGACCTGGGCGACGGGCAGGCGGTGCCGGTCGAGCGCCTGGCGCAGGCCGTGTGGTTGTTGCGCGAGACGGGGTCGGGCACCCGCGAGGCCGCCGACCCGGTCCTGTTGCCGCTGTTGGGCGGCTACCGGCGCAGCATCGAGATGGGCAGCTCCGAGGCCATCATGCAGGCGGCGGCGCAGGGGCTGGGCGTCGCCTGTCTCTCGCGCTGGGCGGCGGCCGACGCCCTGGACGCGGGGCGGCTGGTGGCGCTGCCCGCTCCCTGGCCGCCGCTGCGGCGGCAGTGCTACCGGGTGCTGCACCGGGACAAGCAGATCACCCCGGCATTGCAGCGTTTCTGGGCCACCTGCAGCGAGTACCCGGCGTCAGCCTGAGGTCGGATCGGTCTGCTGAAGGCCGATGCGGGCCTCTTCGGCACTGGCGAACAGGCCGGCCTGGGGCAGATGGCGTTCCAGTGCGCTGCGCAGTTGCGCGCGCTCGAAGGTGCTACTGGTGTAGCGGGTCACTTCGCGGTAGAAGCGCTCGCAAAGGTCCTGGATCATCAGGCCGTAGGCGTCCATGAGTTCGGGCACGATGCTGAAGTGCTCGTAGTTGACGATGGCCGACACCTTGTGCCCCAGGGGGGCCAGCAGGGCCGACACCGCCTCGCGGATGGCCTCGACCTCCTCGCTGCGACGCAGGCTGAGGCCTTCGAAATTCACATAGAACAGGCCATGGGACGGGTCGTAGCGCAGCCGCTGGGCGATCGGCAGATCGAGCAGGCGTCCCCGCAGGCCGAGGGGGGCCGGGCAGAACAGGGCCGGGTCCATCCGTCGGGGCGGCTGGGGCATCCAGGGCTTGAAGGCCATCCGATCGAGGATGTCGCGCTGCAGGTCGATCCCGGGGGCGATCTCGGTCAGGGTCAATCCCTGCTCGCTCAGCTCGAACACACAGCGCTCGGTGATGTACACCACCTTCTGGCCGGCGTTCAGGGCGAAGCGGCCGCTGAAGGTCCGGTGCTCGACCTCGGGCACGAACTTCGGCGTGGGGCCGTCCCGATGGATGCGCAGTTGCCCCTGTTCGATCCGCACATCCGCCGGGCCGGCCGTGAAACTGCCCACGAACACCACCTTCGCCGCATTCTGCGAGATGTTGATGAAGCCGCCGGCACCGGCCAGCTTGGGGCCGAAGCGGCTGACATTGAGGTTGCCCTGGGCGTCGGCCTGGGCCAGCCCCAGGATCGCGATGTCCAGGCCGCCGCCATCGTAGAAGTCGAACTGGCTGGGCTGGTCGATGACCGCCTGGGTGTTGACGGCGGCCCCGAAATTGAGGCCGCCGGCGGGTATGCCGCCGATGACGCCGGGTTCGGCCGTCAGGGTCAGCAGGTCGATGATCTTCTCCTCGGCGGCCACCGAGGCCACGCCTTCGGGCATGCCGATGCCGAGGTTCACCACATCGTGCGAGCGCAACTCGAGGGCGGCGCGGCGGGCGATCACCTTGCGCGCATCCAGCGGCAGGGCGGGCACTGCGCCGGCCGGCACCCGGATCTCGCCGGCGAAGGCGGCGCTGTAGGGCTCCACAAAGGTCTGCATGTGGTATTCGGGCTTTTCGGCCAGCACCACGCAATCGACCAGGGCCCCGGGGATCTTGACCTGCCGGGGATTCAGAGTGCCGCGCTCGGCCAGGCGCTCGACCTGGGCGATGACCAGGCCGCCGCTGTTGTGGGCGGCCATGGCGATGGCCTGGGCTTCGAGCGTCAGGGCTTCGCGCTCCATGGTGATGTTCCCGTCCGCGTCGGCGGTGGTGCCGCGCAGGATGCCCACATGGATGGGGAAGGCCTTGTAGAACAGATATTCGCGGCCGTCGATCTCCATCAGCCGCACCAGATCCTCCTGCGTGCGGGCGTTGAGCTTGCCGCCGCCCCAGCGGGGGTCGACAAAGGTGCCCAGGCCCACATGCGTCAGCGTGCCGGGTTTGCCGGCCGCGATGTCGCGGAACAGGTGGCAGATCACGCCCTGCGGCAGGTTCCAGGCTTCGATGAGGTTGTTGGCGGCCAGTTCGCCCAGGCGCGGCACCAGGCCCCAATGGCCCCCGATCACGCGCTTGACCAGGCCGGGGTGGCCCAGGTGGTTGAGGCCACGGTGCTGACCGTCGCCCTGGCCTGCGGCATAGACCAGGGTCAGGTTGCGCGGATGGCCCAGGCCGGGGGTGTCGGCGGCCTGGCCTTCGAGGTACAGCGCCTCGAGCGCCACCGCGATGTTCTCGGCAAAGCCGATGCCGACGAAGCCGCCGGTGGCCACGGTGTCGCCGTCGCGGATGAGTTGCACCGCCTCGCGTGCGCTCATCACCTTGCCGCCCTCGGGCAGGCGGTGCGCATGGGCCCAATGGGGGTGGGTCATGGTCGCCTCCTGGCGGGTCAGACCAGGCCGGTCAGGTAGAACATGCCGATCACCACGAACACCGCCAGGGTCTTGATGCTGGTGATCACGAAGATGTCCTTGTACGACTGCTTGTGGCTGAGCCCGGTCACGGCCAGCAGGGTGATCACCGCGCCGTTGTGCGGCAGGGTGTCCATGCCGCCCGAGGCCATGGCGGCCACGCGGTGCAGCACCTCCATGGGAATGCCCATGGCCTGCGCATTGCTGATGAAGGTGTCGGCCATGGCGGCCAGGGCGATGCCCATGCCGCCCGAGGCCGAGCCGGTGATGCCGGCCAGGGCGGTCACCGTGATCGCCTCGTTGACCAGCGGGTTCGGAATGGCCTTGAGGCCCTCGGCGATGACCAGGAAGCCGGGCAGGGCGGCGATGATGGCGCCGAAGCCGTATTCGGAGGCGGTGTTCATGGTGGCCAGCAGGGCGCCGCCGATGGCGGTCTTGCTGCCCTCGGCAAAGCGGGTGCTGACGGCTTTCCAGGCAAACACAAACACGGTTGCGATGCCGATCAGCAGGGCACCTTCGACCGCCCAGACGGCGGCCACGGACGACACCTGCTGCACCACCGGCGTGGCCTTGCCGATCACCGCCGGCACGAAGGACACCGAGCTGCCGTACAGCGCGGGGATGGCCAGGGTCAGCACCTTGTTCATGACCCCGACCATGACCAGGGGCAGCAGGGCGATCACCGGATGGGGCAGCTTCTCGTCGGCGAAGGGGGCGGGCTCGTTGATCAACGAGGTGCCGTAGCCTTCACCGGCGGCCTGCGCACGTCGGCGGCACCAGTTGAGGTAGGTCAGGCCGACGATCAGGATGAACACCGCGCCGGTCAGGCCGAGCACGGGGGCGGCGTAGATGTTGGTCTTGAAGAAGGTGGTCGGGAT
>JAFAMV010000006.1 GCA_019233055.1 Curvibacter sp. | reverse complement strand
TCCAGCTCTATGTGATGCGCGACCGCGGTTTCATCGAGCGCCTGATCGACCGCGCCAAGGCCGCGAAATGCGGCGCGCTGGTGCTGACGCTGGACCTGCAGATCCTCGGCCAGCGGCACAAGGACCTGAAGAACGGTCTGTCCGCGCCCCCCAAGCCCACGGTCGCCAACATGATCGACCTGATGCTCAAGCCGCGCTGGTGCCTGGGGATGCTCGGCACCCGCCGACGCCAGTTCGGCAACATCGTCGGCCACGTCAGCGGCGTCGACAACATGGGCTCGCTGTCGGAGTGGACCGCGCGTCAGTTCGACCCCCAGCTCAACTGGGGCGACGTTGAATGGATCAAGAAACGCTGGGGCGGCAAGCTGATCCTCAAGGGCATACAGGATGTCGAGGACGCGAAGCTGGCCGTGCAGTCGGGCGCCGATGCGCTGATTGTCAGCAACCACGGCGGGCGCCAGCTGGACGGCGCCGAATCGAGCATCCGCGCCCTGCCGCGCATCGTCGACGCGGTCGGCAAGGACATCGAGGTGCACATGGACGGCGGCATCCGCTCGGGCCAGGACGTGCTGAAGGCGCGTGCGCTGGGGGCCCGGGGCACCTACATCGGCCGGGCGTTCCTGTATGGACTGGGGGCCATGGGCGAAGCTGGCGTGGCCAAGGCGCTGGAACTCATTCACAGGGAACTGGACCTGACCATGGCCTTCTGCGGCCACACGCAGATCGAATCGGTCAGCCGCGACATCCTGCTGCCGGGCACTTACCCGACAGCCTGAAGCTGGAACAGCGGGACGCTCAGTGGATCATTCCGATCCACTCGCCCCGCGCCTGGTAGTTGTCGAAGATCTGGCCGGCCAGGTTCTGCAGATCCGGCGCCTGGCTCGCATGCGCCTGCGCCAGGCGCTCGAAGGCATAGACGCGGTCGTACAGCATGCGCGCCGGCTGCAGCGGCAGGCGCTCGCGCGCCATCAGGCTGCTGAAGGCCTGCAGGTCGTGGCCTTCCAGCGAGGCGATGACGAGTTGACCCAGGTCGAGCGGCGCCTCTTCAACGCGGCCCACCCGGATGGACGGATCGATGTGGTCGAAACTCTGAGGCACTTGCGCATCGCGCTCGGCCAGGGGCTCGCGCTTGACGTCGCGGGGAACCAGGGGCAGCGGAATGATCATGGGAGACCTCGAAAGCACACACGTGATGGCCCCCATCATGCCGACCCGGCCTTGAACTTAAATGTGAAAAAGCGCGGAAACCTGCGCCTAATTCAAGCTCCAATCAAAAGCGCAGGTACCCGCGCCAAATTCAAGATTCGATCAAATGCGCGGAATTCCGCGCCTTATTCAAAGTTCAAGCGGGTTCCACCAGCTCAAGTTTTCGGCAGCGTGACGCCGCTCTGCCCCTGGTACTTGCCGCCGCGGTCGCGATAGCTGGTCTCGCAGATCTCGTCGCTCTCGAAGAACAGCACCTGGGCGCAGCCTTCGCCGGCATAGATGCGCGCCGGCAGCGGGGTGGTGTTGGAGAACTCCAGCGTCACATAGCCTTCCCACTCGGGTTCGAACGGGGTGACGTTGACGATGATGCCGCAGCGCGCATAGGTGCTCTTGCCCAGGCAGATGGTCAGCACGTTGCGCGGGATCCGGAAGTACTCGACGGTGCGCGCCAATGCAAAGCTGTTGGGCGGGATGATGCAGGAGTCGCCCTCGAAATCGACGAAGCTCTTCTCATCGAAGTGCTTCGGATCGACCACGGTGCTGTGGATGTTCGTGAAGACCTTGAATTCGGGCGCACACCGGATGTCATAGCCGTAGCTGCTGGTGCCGTAGCTGATGATCTTTCGCCCGTCCTGCTCGCGGATCTGGCCCGGCTCGAAGGGATCGATCATGCCGTGCTGCTCGGCCATGCGCCGTATCCATTTGTCGCTTTTGATGCTCATGATGAGGTTCCTTGGACTGCATTCTAGGCAATGCCCTGCCCAAGCCCGGACACCGCCTGGGTGGGTCGCCCGAACGGCGGCCGGCCTCAGGAGGCCAGCACGGTCTGCACCACGAGGCGATCGTCCCCCAGCACGATGAGCGCAAACAGCAGCTCATCCAGGCTGGACACCTGCGCCATCTTGCGCGCCAACAGCGGCGTGGCCCGGGGGTCGAGGCGCACGAAATCGGCCTCGCAACCGGGCTGCAGATTGCCCACCACGCCTTCCAGGCCCAGGGCCTGGGCGGCACCGGCCGTGTGCTGCCACCACAGATGCTGAGGCGAGAGGCTGAGTCCGGGTTTGGTCTGCCCTTCGCGCCCCACACAGTAGGCCGCCAGCATCGTCTTGAAGGGGCTGAACGAGGTGCCACCGCCCACATCGCTGGCCAGCCCATAGCGGAAGCCGACCCGGTCGGCCCCTGCATAGTCGAAGAAGCCGCTGCCCAGAAAGAGGTTGCTGGTCGGACTGACCGCCGCCGCCGCGCCGGTCTCACGCATCAGTTGGCGATCCGCGTCATCGAAATGGATGCAATGCGCATAGACGGCGCGCTCACGCATCAGCCCGAAGTCGGCATAGGTGCCGAGGTAGCTGCGCGAATCGGGAAACAGCTCGCGGGCCCAGGCGATCTCGGCCAGATTCTCGGCCACATGCGACTGGATCCAGACGCCCGGATGGCGCGCCGCCAACTCGCCGGCACCGCGCAGCTGGGCCGGGGTGCTGGTGGGCGCGAACCGGGGTGTGATCGCATAGCCCAGGCGATCCACACCATGCCAGCGCCGGATCAGCGATTCGGTGTCGAGCAGGCTCTGCTCCGTGTCGTCACGCACCCCGTCAGGCGAGTGGCGGTCCTGCAAGACCTTGCCGGTGATGAGGCGCATGCCGCGGGCCTGCGCCTGCGTGAACAGGGCGTCGACCGAGGCCGGATGCGAAGTCGCGAAGGCCAGTGCGGTGCTGACTCCCTGGCGCAGCAGCTCTTCCAGAAAAAAGCCAGCCACCTCGCTGGCATGCCCCGGGTCATGGAAACGGGACTCGTGCGGGAAGGTGTACTTCTCAAGCCAGGGCAACAACCCTTCGGCGGGCGAACCGATGACGTCGGTCTGGGGAAAATGCAGGTGCAGGTCGACAAACCCCGGGGCGATCAGATGCCCCGGCCAGTGCGTGATGCTCAGGCCCGCATGGCGGGCCCTCAGTTCCTGCCAGGCGCCTGCCGCATGCACGATCTGCGTACCGTCCGGGCCCGGCCCGACGACCAGCAGGCCGTCCTCGTCGTAGACGGCGCTGCGGTCGGGATTGAATCGCAGGAGTGAGGCTCGGTAGGCATGCATGGGCCCGAGCATACCCCTGCCAAGCGGCTCCCGCCCCGCGGCGCCGGTTCAGCGCGGCGCCCCCTGGACCCCCTCCACCAGCCAGTCGATGGCCAGGATCTGGGCATCGCTGAGGGCCGTGCCCGGCGCGATCACCACATGCCCCTGGTTGTCACGCACCGGATGCGCGGCCGCACGGAAAGGCTGCAGGCGGCCTGCGGCCATCTCCTGCTGCAGGGCCAAAGCCTCTTCCCGCACCCGGGCCGGCACCTGGGACCCGAAATCGCCGATGCGGATCATGCCCTCGCGGACCCCGCCCCAGACCTGGGTCGGCGTCCAAGTGCCGTCCAGCACCGCCTGCACCCGGCGGGTGTCGTAGTCGCCCCACTGGTGCGTCACCGCCACGATCTGCGCCTGGGGCGCCACCCGGCGCATGTCGGAGTGGTAGGCCACCGCCATCCGGCCGCGCTCCTGGGCGGCCGCCATGACGGCGGTCGAGCCGGTGTGGAAGGCCAGCACATCGGCCCCCTGGTTCATCAGGGTCATGGCGGCATCGCGCTCGCGCGGCGGGTCGAACCAGGCCTGCAGCCAGATCACCTTGACCACCGCATCCGCTCGCACCGAGCGCATGCCCAGCGTGAAGGCGTCGATGCCCTGGAGCACCTCGGGGATCGGAAAACCGGCC
Organism: Curvibacter sp.; assembly: GCA_019233055.1. GTDB lineage: Bacteria > Pseudomonadota > Gammaproteobacteria > Burkholderiales > Burkholderiaceae_C > Curvibacter. The sequence goes on along the minus strand of JAFAMV010000006.1, from coordinate 42,491 downwards.
ACATAACCCGCCACGCCGCTGTGGCTCATGCGGCCGGCCACCACGCCCGACAGATAGCGCCCCTCGTAGTAGCGGGCGTTGGCGGTCGCCACATTCGGCGCGGTCTTGTAGCCGGTGATGGATTCGAACTTCACGTCCGGAAAATCGCGCGCCACCTTCAGTGTCGGCTCCATGTAGCCGAAGCTCGGCGTGAAGATGATCTGGTTGCCCTCGCGCGCCAGCTCGCGGATCACCCGTTCGGCATCGGCGCCCTCGGCCACATCCTCGACGTAGCGGGTCTGGACCCGGGGGCCCAGCGCGGCCTCGACCGCCTTGCGGGCCTCATCGTGCTGGTGGACCCAGCCCGCATCGGTGAGCGGTGTGACATAGACGAAAGCCGCCTTGACCGGCGGCTTGGGCGCCTCGGCCGGCGCAGCATGGGGAGAAAGCGGGAACAGGCAGGCGGCCGCGAACACGGCAGCGAGGTTTTTGTACATGGTGGTCCTCTACATGGCCCCGGGGATGGCAACACCGCCCAGGCAGCCGGGACACCTGCGGGCAGGGGCGAAATTCTATACCCATGCCCCGGTGCCCCGAGCCCCCGCGATGCCTGGGCACGCCAATGGTGAAGGGACAAGCCTGCACGCCCCGACCACAATGCCCAGGCACCTTGCCCCCTTGCCCCATGAACACCTCCACCCACGAAGCCCCGCCGCATGACCCGGCCTCACCCCACTGGCGACGCAACCTCCTGGTCTGCATGTTCGGCTCTTTCACGACCATCGTGGCCATGACCCTGCTGCTGCCATTTCTGCCCCTGTACGTGGAGCAGCTCGGCATCCATGATCCGGCGGCCATCGTGCAATGGTCAGGCGCCGCCTATGGCGCCACCTTCCTGTCGGCGGCGCTGGTGGCCCCCCTGTGGGGACGCCTGGCCGACCGCTATGGCCGCAAGCTCATGCTGATTCGGGCCAGCCTGGGCATGGCGGTGGCCATGGCCCTGATCGGCCTGGCGCAGCAGGCCTGGCAGTTGGTGGCCTTGCGCCTGCTGGCCGGTTTTCTGGGCGGCTACGCCTCGGGCTCGACCGTGCTGGTGGCCACCCAGACGCCGAAAAACCGGTCCGGCTGGGCGTTGGGCACCCTGTCGTCCGCGATCATGGCCGGCAATCTGGTCGGCCCGCTGATCGGTGGAGCGCTTCCGCCCCTGATCGGCATACGCTGGACCTTCTTCGCCGCCGGCGCCGTGATCTTCGTGGCCTTTCTGACCACGGCCGGCCTGATCCGCGAGGACCTACGCGGCCGAAACCCCGCCAAGGCCTGGTCAGGCAAAGGCGGCGGCTGGCACGACATCCCGCAGCGGCGCCCGCTGCGCGCCATGCTCTGCACAGGGCTGCTGCTCATGCTGGCCAACATGTCCATCGAGCCCATCATCACCGTCTATGTGGCGCCCCTGGTTGACGACCCGGCCCGGGTCACCCTGACCGCCGGCATCGTGATGTCGGCCGCCGCCCTGGGCAGCATCCTGTCGGCCTCGCTGCTGGGTCGCTGGGCCGACCGTGTCGGCCATTGGCAGGTGATCATCGCGTGCCTGACGGTCTCGGCCCTGCTGCTGATCCCCCAGGCCTTCGTGAGCCGGGGCTGGCAGCTGATCGGACTGCGCTTTCTCATGGGCCTGGCGCTCGGTGGCCTGCTGCCCTGCATCGCCAGCGTGATCCGCCACCAGGTGCCTGAAGGCCGTGCCGGCCAGATGCTGGGCTACTCGACCTCGGCCCAATACGCCGGTCAGGTGGTCGGCCCGCTGCTCGGCGGGCTGGTGGGCGGCCAGTTGGGCATGCGCTGGGTCTTTCTGGGCACCAGCGTGCTGCTGGCCCTCGGGGCCGCCTGGAACTGGCGGGTGCGCCGGGCCTGCGCGGGTCGCCAGGGCTGACCCTGAGCCGCCTGCCCCAGGCGCGCGGCGCCGATGGATAAAGTGTGAAGCCCGCCGATAAGCCGGATTCTGTGCACCCCGGTTGCCCGGGGCGTGACCGCCATTACTCTGGGCCGGGGGTCGCCCACCCGGCTCGATGCTACCTACCCGCCAACTCTGCGGAACCACATCAACGTTGGCCTACTTGGTATTGCTGCGCGTAGAGATTGCCCGTTTCACCCTGATCGGTTCCCAGTCAGGGTGGCTGGGGGGGATCACGCTTGCGCGTGACCGGGTCGGTTGACACCGACCTCACCGCGGCTTGCGCCACAGCCCCCAGAACACCTTGGTCTGGAGTGGCCGAACAGACTCGTCTCTGTTGCTCTGATCCTCACCTCACGGTGGAGAGCCGTTAGCTCCTACGCTGTCCTGTGCAGTCCGGACGTTCCTCCAGTGCGGTGTTTCCACACGGCGACTTGCGTCGCCGCCCTTGCGGCATGCACCAGCGGCGGTCTGGCAGGCTTCACGGGCTGCATTATCGCCGCAAGACATATGCATAGATCGGAGTCTGTCCTTGAAGTGGTCCAGAATGCGCTCATCGCATTCCTCACCCCTCAGGAGACCGCATGAAAGCCGACAACATTCTTCAGACCATTGGCCGCACCCCGCATGTGCGCATCAACCGCCTGTTCGGGCCCGGTGCCAATGTGTGGATCAAGTCCGAGCGCAGCAACCCGGGCGGCTCGATCAAGGACCGCATCGCCCTGGCGATGGTCGAGGAGGCCGAAAAATCGGGCGTGCTCAAGCCGGGCGGCACCATCATCGAACCCACCTCGGGCAACACCGGCGTCGGACTGGCGATGGTGGCTGCGGTGAAAGGCTACAAGCTGGTGCTGGTGATGCCCGAAAGCATGTCCATCGAACGCCGCCGGCTGATGCTGGCCTACGGCGCCAGCTTCGACCTCACCCCGCGCGAGAAGGGCATGAAGGGCGCCATCGCCCGTGCCGAAGAGCTGGTGGCCGCCACCCCCGGCGCCTGGATGCCCCAGCAGTTTGAAAACCCGGCCAACATCGAGGTGCATGTGCGCACCACCGCCGAGGAAATCGCGGCCGACTTCCCACAGGGCATCGATGTGCTGATCACCGGCGTGGGAACCGGCGGACACATCACCGGCACGGCCCGGGTCCTGAAGCAGAGATTCCCCCAGCTGAAGGTCTTTGCGGTCGAGCCTACGGCTTCGCCGGTGATCTCGGGCGGCGCCCCGGCGCCCCACCCCATCCAGGGCATCGGCGCCGGCTTCGTGCCCAAGAACCTGGACACCAGCCTGCTCGACGGCGTGATCCAGGTGGAGGCCGAGCCGGCACGAGAATACGCCCGTCGCTCGGCCCGCGAGGAGGGTCTGTTGGTGGGCATCTCGTCGGGCGCCACGCTGGCGGCCATCGCCCAGAAGCTGCCGGAACTGCCGGCCGGTGCGACGGTCCTGGGCTTCAACTACGACACCGGCGAGCGCTACCTGTCGACCGAAGGCTTCCTGCCGACCTGAACCCGCTCAGGACTGGGCGGCCGGTCGTGCCGGCGCGAGGACGGCACGCGGACGCACCAGGAACACCGACAGCGCCGCCAGCAGGCAGGCCAGGCCGGCCGCATAGATGGCCGGGCTGTAGGACATCATGATGGTGCGGGTCAGGCCCGCACCATAGGCCGCTGCGGCGCTGCCCAGTTGGTGGGCGGCGAAGATCCAGCCGAAGATCATCGGTCCGCGGGCCTTGTCGAAGGTGGCGGTGGTCAGCTTGGCGGTGGGTGGCACGGTGGCCACCCAGTCCAGGCCGTAGAACATCGCGAAGAACGACAGGCCGTAGAGGCTGAAGTCGGAATGCGGCAGCCACATCAGCGAAAGACCGCGCAGGCCGTAGTACCAGAACAGCAGCCTGCGGTTGTCGAAACGATCGGACAGCCAGCCCGAGGCGATCGTGCCGATGAAGTCGAAGGCGCCGATCATGGCCAGCACCGAAGCCGCCGGCACCGGGCCCAGCCCGTAGTCGCCGCACAGTGAAATGAAGTGGGTCTGGATCAGGCCGCCGGTGCTCAGACCGCAGACGAAGAAGGTGCCCGCCAACACCCAGAAGGTGCCGCTGCGCGCCGCCGTGGCCAGGGCGGCCAGGGGTTCCAGCAGGCTGCGCCGGACCGGCGCACCGGCAGCGCCCGCCTGCGGCGCCGGTGCCGGGCCCGCGCCGTAAGGGCGCAACCCCAGGTCTTCGGGCCGGCTCTTCATGAAAAGCATGGCCAGCACCGCCACCAGCACGCTGAGCCCGACGGCCGGGGCGATGGCCGCACGCCAGCCCACATGCTCGATGAGCCAGGCGGCCATCGGCAGGAAGATCAGTTGGCCGGTCGCCGAACTGGCCGTCAGCAGGCCCAGCACCAGGCCCCGGCGCTGCTCGAACCACTGGGTCGCGACCGTGGCGCCGAGCACCAGGGCGGTCAGACCGGAGCCGGTGCCCAGCACCAGGCCCCAGAGCAGTTGCAGCTGCCACAGCTGCGTCATGGCGGTGGACACCAGCAACAGCCCGACGGCGATCAGGGCCAGCGCAATGCAGATCATGCGGCGCAGGCCATACCAGTTCATGAAGATCGCGGCAAAAGGCCCCAACAGGCCATACAGCGCAAAGCGCACCGCCAGCGCCGACGACATCTGCTCGGTGCTCCAGCCGAACTCATGGTTCAAGGGCTGCAGGAAGGCCCCCGGCAGACCGAGGGCTGCTGCCGAGGACAGCATGGTGAGGAAGGCGATGGCGGCCACCACCCAGGCATAGTGGATGCCGCGGCGCGCCAGCCGGCGCGAAAGGGCTTGTGCAAACATGGTCGTCTCTTTCGGTCAGTCGGCTTGCGCCGCCGGGGGTTGGGAATCAGGATCGGCCCGCCCGCGAGGCGGATCGGGCTCTGCCAGGGGCAGCAGGTGTTCACAGGCGGCGTCCAGCACCGCCTCCGACAGCGGATTGCCCTGGGTCGCGCGGGCCAGCATCTGCGCCCCCACCATCAGGGACAGTTCGACCAGGGCCTGACGACGGGCGACCTCGGTGCCCGGCGCAGGCTGGACCTGGGCCAACAGGTCCAGCAGTTGGCTCACCCCACCCAGGTAGTTCTGTCGCAGGGGGGAGGCCGGCTCCTCACGGGCGGCATCGGTGGCCAGCGCCGAAGCGGGACAGCCAAGGCCTGCGCTGTCGCGGCTGTGTTCGCTGAGGTAGGCCCGGACGATGGCGGCACGGGCCTGCGCCGGGCGCTCGGCCTGCTCGATCCGGCCTTGCCAGCGCTCGACCGATTGGGCGAAGGCCTTGGCGCAGGCCACGCCCGCCAGCGCCTCCTTGGACTCGAAATGGCCGTAAAAGCCCCCGTGGGTCAGGCCTGCAGCACGCATCAGGTCCGCCACGCTGACGGCCTGGATGCCCCGCTCGCGGAACAGGCGCGAAGAGGCCTCCTCGATCGCGGCACGGTGCTGCTCGGTTTGCTGACGACTGACACGGGGCATGACAAATATTTCGAACGTTGACGAAATAAATGTTAATCATCATGAATAAACCGCGCAGTGCCCGCGCCCATGCCCCGACACGGCCCGGGGTCTTTGGGCCGCCACCGCGTCAATGGCAGCCGTCGACCTGCGCCGTGCGCAGACGCTGGACCCGCTGCGCCGTGGCCGGATGGGTGCGGAGAAAGTCACCCCAGGAGGCCGCGCCGGTGGTGTCGGACCGGGCGTCCGGGCCGGTGTGGGCGGCAGCCTCGAGTCGTTCCAGCAGATCGGCCATCGGTGCCAGCGGCCGGTCATCGGCACGCATGACCCGCAGCGCAAAGCAATCGGCCTCCTCTTCATGACGCCGCTGGTAGGACAGCCCGGTGAGCAGCGAGCCGCCGGATGACAGCAAGCTGGACAGGTCTCCAAGCGCCAATCCCAGGCCGACATTGAGCACCCCCTGCTCGACCAGCAGCCGGGTGCCATGGCGATACCAGACATGACCGATCTCGTGGGCCAGGACCCCCATCAGGGCGTCGTCGTCGAGGTGCTCGCGCTGCGCCAGCGCCACCAGTTCGTCGGTCATCACCACCTGCCCGCCCGGCAGCGCGAAAGCGTTGGGACCCATTCCGCGGCGGAAGGCCAGCACCAGGGCCGGGCGATACCCGGGGTAGGCCTGCAGCGAGGCCGGCAGATGCTCGACCAGCCCCTGGAACGCCTGTCGCAGCTGCTGCTGCCGGGCCGGATCCAGACGACTGGCATGCAACAGGCGTTGATCGGCCGAGGCCATGGCCTGCCGGGCCAGAGACTGCTCCCAGGCCAGGGGCACATAGCGGGTCAGCCAGCCCGCCATCCAGGGTGTGGACAGGTGCAGCACCGCCCAGAGCACGAGCAGCGACAACCCGCCCAGCGCCAGCAATGTGGACCAGCGCCGCTCGATCCGGTGCCACAGCGCAGGCCGCAGACCGGCCGCAGCACAAGCGCGGCGCCAGCGCTGACGATCCGCCAGACGCAAGGTCCCGGCGTCCGCCAAGGGCAGGTGCAAAGGGCCTTCGCCGTCCGGGACATCGGCAGACCAGTCGATCTCCGCGCGCGAAAAGCGGCGCAGCGGCAACCCCGCCTGCAGGGGATGCAGACACAGGCTCACGCCCTCGGGGGCGGCCGTCAGCCCGCACAACACCGGCAGCCCACGGCTGCTGCGGCCGTCAAACCAGACCGCCGGCATCAGATCGGGTTCGGTCGCCACAGAAGCCTGCATGAGATGCCGACGAAACCGTTCAGCCCAGCATGTCCATGCCGACCGCATCCGCAAGAGCGTCCCCGAGTCCGTCCGGCTGGTCCTGCTGCAGGCGATCGACCAACTGGTCCAGGCCGCCCTTGACATACAAGGTCAGGGACTCGATCTTCATGCGGTATTCGGCCACCAGCCCGAAGGGCCGGTAGAACCCCAGGGTCAGCAGGGTCAGCAGCAGGTTTCGGATGCGCAGAAAGACATAGGCGCGCACATTCAACCGGCATTTGAAACGTGCCACCTGCCCCAGACCGGCATGGTTCCAGGTCAGGCGGAAGAGCCGCGCCTCACGGTAGGCCCTGGCAGGCGACAACCCCGCCAGCAAGGCCAGCAGGAAGGTCAGCACGGACAGCAGGCCCAGCACGAAGGCCCGGCCGCCCGTCATGCCGTGGCCGCCGCCATGGGGCATCAACCATTGCGCCAACCCCACCCCCAAGAGGCCCACCAGCAGGGCCCCGCCCAGCAGCAAGGCCCCGGTGCCGATCCAGATGCGGACAAAATCCCCGTAGTGGGGCCGCCACCGCCCGCCATGCCCGCCGACCTGGGTGAACTTCACCAGCAGATTGCGGTAGTTGTATTCAAGGCGCACCAGGCACATGAAGGACAGCACCAGGGCCAGCACGACCACGGCCAGTCCGCTGGGCCAGACCTGCTCCACCGTGTGCCGCAAGGCATCCGTCGTGGTGGCGGGCCCCGGATTGCCCATCAGCCACGTCAAGGCCCGGACCACGCCCAGCCACAGCAGCGCCAGCGCCAACATCGGCCAACTGGCCCGGTAGATGTCCAGCCAGCGGGCCGAGAATCGGATCTGGATGCCCCGCCAGCGGGTCGAGGAGAGCCGAAACCTCATGGCCTGGGTCCACAGCAGCGGCGCCAGCAGGGCGCCACCGAACAGGAACAGGCCGGCAGCCAGGGTCTGCCCGGTGCCGACCGCCAGCTTGTAGGCCAGGTACAGCACCACGAAGATCAGGAAGCCCTTGGTCATGCGCCGCTGCGACGCGGTGAATTCAAGCGGCGAATCGGCCACCAGCGTGTGACCGTGCAGGTACATGGCCACCCGCCTGCGGGCCCAGGGCTGGTACATCCCCAGGGTGAAGATCTTGCGCACCAGATTGGCCAGCCACAGGCGCGCAAAGCTGCCGCCACTGCCGGTGAAGACCAATGGATAGGCATCGATGGGCGCAGCCGCCGACAGCGGTGTATTGCCCGCCGGGCCGTTGCGGATGAGCTTGTTTTGTTGATTCTGCATGGACACCCAACACCCACTCGGAAACAGACGCGGCCACAGGCATCGCCCGGTCACCCCTGCCGCTGCGACGACACCTGCACCTCCTGGCAGATCCAGCCGGCTCCCCCGCCCTGCTGTCATCCGCAAAAGCAAAGACTAGCACGGCCTGCGACAAAAAATAACAAAGCCAGACCATTTCGTCTTCCACACCACAGAAATCAGTGCAGCACGCGTCATGCCGGTTTTGATCCAGGCCGTAAAATCGGCACCCCGCCTGCCCTCTGCTTGATCAACACAAGCCGGCCCCATGATCAGAATCTCCGAACTCAAACTGCCGCTGGCCCAGTTGCCGGCCGATCCCGAGCAACACCCGGTGGAGGCCCTTTGCCGCCTCTGCGCCCAGCAGCTCGGCCTGGACGAAAGCGCCATCGCCCATCTGCAGGTCTACAAACGCAGTTTCGATGCCCGCAAGGCCGACCTGCTGGCGGTCTACATCGTCGACCTGACCCTGGTCGACGCCGAGGCCGAGGCCGAGGTGCTGGCGCGCCATGGCAGCCATCCCCATGTCGGCGCCACGCCCGACATGGTCTGGCACCCGCCCGGCCAGGCGCCGGCCGGTTTTCCGGGCCGGGCCAACGAACGTCCGGTGGTGGTCGGCTTCGGTCCTTGCGGCATCTTCGCCGCGCTGGTGCTGGCGCAGATGGGCTTCAGGCCCATCGTGCTGGAGCGCGGCAAGACGGTGCGAGAACGCACCCGCGACACCTGGGGCCTGTGGCGCAAGAAGGTGCTCAACCCCGAATCGAATGTGCAGTTCGGCGAGGGCGGCGCCGGCACCTTTTCCGACGGCAAGCTGTACAGCCAGATCAAGGACCCGCGTCACCTGGGCCGCAAGGTCATGACCGAATTCGTGCAGGCCGGCGCACCCGAGGAGATCCTGTATGTGGCCCACCCCCACATCGGCACCTTCAAGCTGGTCAAGGTGGTCGAGAACCTGCGCGAGCAGATCATCGCGCTGGGCGGGGAAATCCGCTTCGAGCAGAAGGTGACCGACGTGCTGGTCGACACCACGCCGCAGGGTCGGCGCCTGCGCGGCCTCATGGTGCTGGACGCTCGCAGCGGCGAGACCCGCGAACTGCCGGCCACCCATGTGGTGATGGCGCTGGGCCACAGCGCCCGAGACACGTTTGCCATGCTGCACCAGCGCGGCGTCCACCTCGAGGCCAAACCCTTCTCCGTGGGCTTCCGGGTCGAGCATCCCCAGAGCCTGATCGACCGGGCGCGCTGGGGCCGCCATGCCGGACACCCGCTGCTGGGCGCGGCCGATTACAAGCTGGTGCACCATGCGAACAACGGACGTGCGGTCTACAGCTTCTGCATGTGCCCCGGGGGCACCGTGGTGGCCGCCACCTCGGAGCCGGGCCGTGTCGTGACCAACGGCATGAGCCAGTACTCACGCAACGAACGCAATGCCAACGCCGGCATCGTGGTGGCCATCGACCCGCACGACTACCCCAGCGATGCGGCCGCCTTCGAATGGGCCATGCCCGAACATCGCTGGCAGGCACCGCCGGCAGGCACGGTGCATCCGCTGGCCGGCGTGGTGCTGCAACGCCAACTCGAGAGCCGCGCCTATGCCCTGGGCGGAAGCAGCTACGAGGCGCCAGGACAGTTGCTGGGGGATTTCCTGGCCGGACGCCCTTCCACCGCGCTGGGGCAGGTCGAACCCTCCTACAAGCCCGGGGTCCGGCTGGGGGACCTGTCCAGCGCCCTGCCCGCCTACGCCATCGACGCCCTGCGTGAGGCCTTTCCCGCCTTCGGTCGCAAGATCCGTGGCTTCGACCTGCCCGATGCGGTGCTCACCGGCGTCGAGACGCGCACCTCCTCGCCGCTGAAGATGGCGCGCACCGACGCCTTCGAGAGCCTCAACACGACAGGTCTGTTTCCGGCCGGCGAAGGTGCCAGCTATGCCGGCGGCATTCTCTCGGCAGGCGTGGACGGCATCCGAGTCGGCGAAGCGGTGGCCCGCAGCCTGCTCGGCAGCCCCGGCCACTGAACGGCTGCAGGCGCTGTCCTCCAGGATCCGCCCGACTGACCGGCGGCCGCCCAGCCGCCAGACCGGCCAGCGTGCTCAGAGCGCGGCCAGCGCCTGTCTGGCCGAGGCCGGCAGGTGGAAGGACTCCACCATGCCTGCCAATTGCTGCGCCTGGCTGCGCAGCCCCTGGGCGGCGGCGGCAGACTCCTCGACCAGGGCGGCGTTCTGCTGGGTGATCTGGTCCAGCCGGCTCACGGCCTCGCTGACCTGACTCAGCCCCGTGCTCTGTTCGCGGGCCGTGGTGCTCAACTCGACCACGATGGTGCTGACCCGGGACACCGAACTCACGATTTCCTCCATGGTGGTGCCCGCCTGCTGCACCAGTTGGGCCCCCGCCTCGACCTGGCCGACGCTGGCCGAGATCAGGTCGCGGATCTCCTTGGCCGCCGACCCTGCCCGCTGTGCCAGCACGCGCACCTCACCGGCCACCACCGCGAAGCCGCGCCCCTGCTCTCCGGCACGGGCAGCCTCCACCGCCGCATTCAAGGCCAGGATGTTGGTCTGGAAGGCGATGCCGTCGATGACGCCGGTGATGTCGGCGATGCGCCTGGAAGAGCCGGAAATACCCTCCATGGTCGACACCACGCGGGCCACCACATCACGGCCCTGGACCGCCACACCGCTGGCCGAGCCGGCCAGGCTCTCGGCCTGATGGGCTGCATCGGCACTCTGGCGCACGGTCGAGACCAACTCCTCCATGCTGGCCGCGATCTCCTCGAGGCTGGAGGCGGTCTGCTCGGTGCGGGAAGAGAAATCGTTGTTGCCGGCGGCGATCTCGCTGCTGGCGTTGGCCACCGAACTGCTGGCACCGGCCATGCCGGAGACCAGATCCACCAAACGATCCTGCATGGCCCCCAGCTCGCGCAGCAGGCCCTGCACCTCGTCCCGGCTCCGGTCGTCCGGGTGCGGCGAGGCCTGGGTCAGGTCGCCGCGCGCGATATGGCCGGCCAGGTCGGAGGCTTCCGACACCGGCCGCAGGATGGAGCGCGACAGCAGCCAGCCGCACAACAGGCTCAGGGCCAGCCCAACCAATGAGCCGAAGACCAGCAGGACCATGCCCTGGCGTTCGCTGCTGTCGGCCAGTTCCCGCGCCGTCTGGACGCGCTCGCGCTGGTAGTCGGCCAGCTTGTCGACGGCAGCCGAGTAGCCGTCGGCTGCCGGCCGCAACTCGGAGCCGATCGCCTCCTCCGGCACCGCCTGACCCGCCTCGCGCTGATGGACCAGCTTGTCCCGCACCTCGCGGAATTTGTTGCCGGCACGGTCGATCTCCTGGAATATCTGCTTCGACGCTTCGTCGGTGGCCAGCGCATCCAAGCGCTTGCGCACCACCTCGGAACGCTTGGAGGTGATCTTGCGGTCGGCCTCGATGCGTTTGGCATAGGCCGGGTTGTCCAGCAGCAGCAGGGTCTCCGCCCGGCTGGCGCTGATCACGACGATGGCGTGCAACTCCCGCGCCAGCAGCGCCCGCTCGGCCGACGCCCCGCCCAGATCGTCCGCGATGGCCTGCAACTGGCTCAGCCGCCAGACGCCGACCCCGGCCGCCCCGATCATGACCAGGCAGACCAGACCGAAACTCAACGCCAGACGCGGCCGCAGCCGCGTTTGCGAAAAAAGACCCGACAGCATGGCGATTTCCCCCTCGCATTGGCAACGCGAGGCAGCTTAGCCGAACTGAACAGTCTTTGCCCAGAGGGGAAATCTACCGCCTCAGCCCTGCAAGGCCTGCAGGCGGGCAATGCGCTCCTCGATCGGGGGATGGGTGGCGAACAGCTTGCCCAGGCCTCCGGTGATGCCCAGGGCCGCGACACTCTTGGGCAGTTCGCCCGGGGTCATGCCGCCCAGACGCTGCAGCGCATGCACCATGGGCTGCTGCCGCCCCATGAGCCGCGCGGCGCCGGCATCGGCGCGGAACTCGCGCTGGCGGGAGAACCAGGCCACGATCATGCTGGCCAGGAAACCGAGCACGATGTCGAGAACGATGGTGGTGACCATGTAGCCGATGCCAGGGCCCGAGCGTTCGTCATCGTTCTTGCGCAGAAAGCTGTCGACCGCATAACCGATGACCCGCGAAAGGAACACCACGAAGGTGTTCATCACGCCCTGGATCAGGGTCATGGTGACCATGTCGCCATTGGCCACGTGCGAGATCTCGTGGCCGATCACCGCCTCGACCTCCTCGCGGTTCATGCCCTGCAGCAGCCCGGTGGAGATGGCCACCAGCGCCGAATTCCGGAAGGCCCCGGTGGCAAAGGCATTCGCCTCGCCTTCGTAGATGCCGACCTCGGGCATGCGGATGCCGGCCTGATCGGCGAAACGGCGCACCGTCTCGAGGATCCAGGCCTCGTCGGCCGACTGCGGCGACTGGATGACGCGCACGCCCGAACTCCACTTGGCCATGGGCTTGCTGATCAGCAATGAGATGAAGGCACCGCCGAAGCCCATCACCAGCGCGAACCCCAGCAGGGCGCCGAGGTTCAGGCCATTGGCCGTGAGGTAGCGGTTGACGCCCAGCAGACTGGCCACGATGCCGAGCACCACCACCACGGCCACGTTGGTCAACACCAGCAACAAGATACGTTTCATGAATTCTCCGGAGGAATGAAATGCAGGCCCGGCCCCGCAGGGGACCGGATCAGGTCCGGCGAACCCCGGACCTGACTGGATGCGCAGTGTGCTCTGTTGTGAATGCTTTTGCGGCCCTGCGCGGGCCAGTTCAGAAGAACCCGGCGGCGCAGAAAAGTTCCCGCCAGGGCGCCCCCGGCCCCGTCCGTTTCAGACCAGACGCCAGGGCAGCGCCTCGCCGCCGCGCAAGGGTTTCAACTCGGCCTCTCCGAACGCAAAATGCGCCGGCGTGACCCAGCTCTCGCGGCGCAACTCGATCTGGTCGGTGTTGCGCGGCAGGCCATAGAAATCGGCGCCATGGACGCTGGCGAAGCCTTCAAGCCGCTCCAGCCGACCGACCTGGTCGAAGGCCTCGGCATACATCTCGATCGCGGCGTGGGCCGTGTAGCAGCCGGCGCAGCCGCTGGCGTGCTCTTTCAGGTGGGCCGGGTGGGGAGCGCTGTCGGTGCCCAGGAAGAAACGGCTGTTGCCCCCGGTGGCCGCCTGCAGCAAGGCCTGACGATGGGTTTCCCGCTTGAGCACGGGCAGGCAGTAGTAGTGCGGACGGATGCCGCCAGTGAAGATCGCGTTCCGATTGAACAGCAGGTGGTGGGCGGTGATGGTGGCGCCCGTGAAACGGTCTGCGGCCTCGACATACTGGGCCGCCTCACGCGTGGTGATGTGCTCGAAGACGATCTTGAGCTCCGGGAAGTCGCGCCGCAATGGAATCAGCTGGGTCTCGATGAACACCGCCTCGCGGTCGAAGAGGTCGATGTCGGGTGAGGTGACCTCGCCATGGACCAGCAGGAGCAGGCCCTCGCGCTGCATGGCCTCCAGCGTGGGATAGATCTTGCGCAGATCGGTCACCCCGGCATCGCTGTTGGTGGTGGCGCCCGCCGGGTAGAGCTTGCAGGCGACGATGCCAGCCGCCTTGGCCCGGACGATCTCCTCGGGGGCCAGCCTGTCGGTGAGGTAGAGCGTCATCAGCGGCTCGAAACCCGAACCGGCCGGCACGGCGGCCAGGATGCGCTCGCGGTAGGCCAGGGCCTGGGCGGCCGTGGTCACGGGCGGCTTCAGGTTGGGCATGATGATGGCCCGGCCGAACTGGGCGGCGGTGTGGGGCACCACGCTGCGCAGTGCATCGGCATCGCGCACATGCAGGTGCCAGTCGTCGGGGCGGGTGATCTTGAGGGTGTCGGTCATGGGCGGGATTTTCGCATCCCCGCCCCCCGCCTCGCCAGAGGCCCGCCGGGCCGAACCGTGTCAGACGGAGAAATGACCTGCGGCCTCGGGCTGGTAGTCGAGCGACGCGATGCGCCACCGGGCCAGCGTGCCGTCCGGCGCGGACCAGCCCACCTGCTGACCCACCCGGCGCCCCAGCAGGGCCAGCCCGAGCGGCGACAACACCGAGACCACGCCGCGTTCAGGCTGGGCGTCCGCCGGGTAGGCGACGGTGAGCACCTGGGTCTGCGCAGGCGCATCGGCCGATTGGAGCACCACCCGCGACAGCATGGTGACCACATCCGGCGGCACCTCGCGGGTGGGCACGAGATCGGCCTGGTCGAACACCGCCGCCAGGGCGGCTTCGAGTTCGCCGCTCAAGGTCTGGCGATCGCGCAGACGGCGCAGGCGGACTTCATCGAGTTCGGTGAGCACACGGAGCTCGGGATGGGAGGGAAGAGGATTTGACATGGGAACATCCTGTCAGATGGTCCCGGCACGGGCCGGCCGGTGCGGCTGCTTGGCCCCGTTTGGGGGCGGTCGACAGGCCCGGCGATTCGGCAAGCGAGGAAGGTGGGAAAGGGAACCGCCGGGCTCAGAGGTCTGCTGCAAGCAGGCCTCGGGACAGCGCCTTCGGGCGAAGAAGGCCCCGGCGGCAGGCGCACCCCGGCACCGCCGGCAGGCGGTTCAGAGGCGGAAGATGGGAGCCGGGGGAGAACATCCCGGCATCATAGTGTCGGCAGTCGATGGTCTGCTGTCGGACAATGCCGACACTCTTCGCTCAATGCTGCAGGATTTTGTTGAGGAAGTCCTTGGTGCGCGGCTGGCGGGCGTCGGGGTTGTTGAAGAACTCGTCCTTGGAGCAGTCTTCCAGGATCTTGCCGCCCACGTCCATGAAGATCACGCGGTTGCTGACCTTGCGGGCAAAGCCCATTTCGTGCGTCACCACCATCATGGTCATGCCTTCCTTGGCCAGGCCCACCATGACGTCGAGCACCTCGCCGACCATCTCGGGATCCAGCGCCGAGGTGGGCTCGTCGAACAGCATCACGATCGGGTCCATCGCCAGCGCCCGGGCGATGGCCACGCGCTGCTGCTGGCCGCCCGACAGCTGTCCGGGGAACTTGTCCTTGTGCGCGATCAGGCCCACGCGCTCGAGGTACTTCAGGCCGTGCTTCTTGGCGTCGTCGGCATTGCGGCCCAGCACCTTGACCTGGGCGATGGTCAGGTTCTCGGTCACCGACAGGTGGGGAAACAGCTCGAAGTGCTGGAACACCATGCCCACATGGCTGCGCAGCTTGGGCAGGTCGGTCTTGGGGTCATGCACCGGCGTGCCGTTGACGTAGATCTCTCCCTTCTGGAAGGGCTCCAGCGCGTTGATGGTCTTGATCGGGGTCGACTTGCCCGAGCCCGAGGGGCCGCAGACCACCACCACCTCGCCCTTGTGGATCTGGGTGGAGCAGTCGTTCAGCACCTGGAAGCTGCCGTACCACTTGGAAACGTTCTTGAGTTCAATCATGGAAATTTCTCACTCGCAATGCCGCCTCAGCGGATGATGGCAATCTTCTTGTGCAGGCGCTTGACCAGCGTGGACAGCGCAAAGCAGATCACGAAATAGATCACGGCAGCAGCGACATACGATTCGATGGGGCGACCGTAATTCTTGCCGGCGGTCTCGAAGCCCTTGAGCATGTCGTAGGCGCCGATGGCATAGACCAGGGAGGTGTCCTGGAACAGGATGATGGTCTGGGTCAGCAGCACCGGCAGCATGTTGCGGAAGGCCTGCGGCAGGATCACCAGGCGCATGTTCTGGCCGTAGCTCATGCCCAGGGCCTGACCGGCGAACACCTGGCCGCGCGGGATCGACTGGATGCCGGCGCGCATGATCTCGCTGAAATAGGCCGCCTCGAAGGCGATGAAGGTGACGGTGGCCGAGACCTCGGCGCCGATCGGACGCCCGATGACGAAGGGCACCAGCAGGAAGAACCACAGGATCACCATGACCAGCGGGATGCTGCGCATGCCGTTGACATACACCGTGGCCGGCAGGTCCAGGGCCTTCTTGCCCGACAGGCGCATCAGCGCCAGCAGGGTGCCGAAGAACACGCCGCCCAGGGTGGACACCACGGTCAGCATGATGCTGAAGTAGAAGCCCTTGGCAACGAACTTGCTGATCAGGTCCCAGCTGTAGAAGGAAAGATCGAAATCCATCAGTGGCCCCCTCCGGTTCCGCCCTGCACGATGAAGCCCGGCACGCGCGAGCGCTTCTCGATGAAGGCCATGATGCGGTTGATGGCGAAGGCCGACACCACGTACAGCCCGGTCACCGCCAGATAGACCTCGATGCCGCGCGAGGTCTCTTCCTGCGCCTGCATGGCGAACATGGTCAGCTCAGAAACGGACACCGCGAACGCCACCGAGGAGTTCTTGAAGATGTTCATCGTCTCGCTGGTGAGCGGCGGAATGATGATGCGGAACGCCATCGGCAGGATCACATAGCGGTAGTACTGCGGCGTGGTGAAGCCCAGCGCCATGCCCGCATAGCGCTGCCCACGCGGCAGCGCCTGGATGCCGGCGCGCACCTGCTCGGCGATCCGCGCCGAGGTGAAGAAGCCCAGTGCCAGCACCACCAGCACGAAGCCAGGCACGTTCTTGAGTGCCGGGATGAAAGCCGGGATCACGTGGTACCAGAGGAAGATCTGCACCAGCAACGGGATGTTGCGGAACAGCTCGACCCAGGCATTGCCGACCCGCACCCAGCCGGGGCTGTCGGGCAGCGTGCGCAGGGTGCCGACCACCGAGCCCACGATCAGGGCCACAGCCAGGGCCAGCAAAGAAACGGAGACCGTCCAGCCCCAGGCCGACAGCAGCCATTGCCAGTAGGTGGGATAGGCGCCACCGGGGTCTTGCAGAAAGACCTCCCATTGCCAGTTCATGGCCATACAGGCTTCTCCTTATCGCGTTGTGTCATCAGTATTCTTGTCGTCATGAGGGGCCGCAATGCCTTCATTGGAATCAGGTCCGGCGCCCCCGAAACGGGGCGCCGAGGCTCGAAAAAAGCCCGCCGGAAGGCGGGCTTGCACCGTCGATGCCGCGCTTATTTCTTCGCGAAGTCTTCGGCCGGCTTGTCGTTCGGATTGGCCCACAGCGCCTTGGTGTTGTCGCTCGGCGGCATGTTCAGGCGGGCATTCTTGGGCGGAATGGGTTGGACGAACCACTTGTCATAGAGCTTGGCGAGTTCACCCGACTTGGCCAGGTCCTTGATGGTGTCGTCACCCAGCTTCTTGAAGGCCGGGTCATCCTTGCGGATCATGATGCCGATGGGCTCCACGCTCAGCACTTCGCCCACGATCTTGTAGTCGGCGGGGCTCTTGGAGGTGGCGATGTTGCCGGCCAGGATCTGGCCGTCCATCACGAAGGCGTCGGCGCGGCCGGACTCGAGCAGCAGGAAGCTGTCGGCGTGGTCCTTGCCGAAGACTTCCTTGAAGTCCACACCGGTGGCGCGCTCATGCTTGCGCAGCAACTGCACCGACGTCGTGCCGGTGGTGGTGGCCACGCTCTTGCCGTTGAGCTGGGCAATGCCGGTGATGCCCGAATTGGCCTTCACCGCGATGCGCACTTCCTCGACATAGGCGGTGTCCAGGAAGGAGACGTCCTTTTGGCGGGTCAGGTTGTTGGTGGTCGAGCCGCACTCGATGTCCACCGTGCCGTTCTGCACCAGCGGGATGCGGTTCTGCGACGTGACCGGCACGTATTTGATTTCGAGCTTCTTGCCGACGGCCTTCTCGACATTGGCGATCACGCGCTGGCACAGCTCGACGTGGTAGCCGACGTACTTGCCATCGCCCAGCGTGTAGGACAGCGCTCCGGAAGAATCACGCACCCCCATGGTGATGGAACCGGACGCCTTGACCTTGGCCAGGGTGTCGTTGGCCTGGGCGAATGCGCCGCCAGCGGCCACGGCCGCGATGGCCAATGCCAACAGTTGTTTTTTCATGGAATCTCCTTGGTGGTAGGGGGTTGAGATTAAAGGAACATCAAATTCTAGGGAATCACGCATCGGGTATACCCGGCGTCTGCCCTGCGCTCAGAAAGGGACCTGGTCCGTGGGGTACTTCCAGAAGTCCTTGAGCAGGTAGCTCACCGGCAGGTTCAGGCTGGTGCCATGCGGCGGGATCGGGCGCATGAACCAGCGCTCGTAGATCGCGTAGATCTCGCGGCTGTAGATCAGGCGCTTCATCTCCTCGTCCACCACCTGCTTGAACGCGGCGTCCCCCTTGGGCAGCATGATGGCCAGGGGCTCGGTGGTGAGGAACTTGCCCACCACCTTCCAGTCGGCCGGTCTGGGTTGATTGGCGATCAGGCCATAGAGCAGCACATCGTCCATCACAAACGCATCGGCCTCGCCCTTGAGCACCTTGTCGAGCGCCTGCTGGTGGTCGGGGGCCTCGACGATCTTGAGATTGAGCAGATGCTGGTGATTGAGCTGGTCGATCACCTTCAGGGGCGTGGTGCCGTGCGTCGAGACCACCGTCTTGCCATTGAGGTCATCCAGGCTGCTGGCCGGATTGTCGGCCCGCACCAGCATGCGGGCGCCGACGATGAAATGCGGCACGGTGAAGGCCACATGCTGGCGACGGTCGGCATTGTTGGTCGTGGAGCCGCATTCCAGATCGGCCTTGCCCTGCTCGATGACCGTCATGCGGTCCACCGGCCCGACCGCGAGGTAGTCGATGGGCAGATCTTTGAGGCCGATCTTCTTGCGCACCGCCTCGGCAATGCGCAGACACAGGTCCATCGCGTAGCCGACGGGGTGCCGCTCGGCATCGAAATAGGAGAACGGGATCGAGGACTCCCGGTGGGCGATCACCAGATGGCCGCCCGCCTTGACGCGGTCCAGCACCCCCTGCTCAGCGGCCGCGCCCGCCCCGGCCCCCAGGAACGCCAACAGGCAGAACCATCGCCAAACTGGTGCAGATCGGGAAAGAAGACAGCGCATGATGACCATTCAGCAAAAGGACAAGCAGCCTTTGTGCCAAGCGCGCGCGGTCTGCGCTCGCGAACCAGGACGCCACTCGACCACCCCCGGCAACGGCCGGAAGGGGAAGCTTGTCTCGATTCGATGCGCCATGATGTGCGTCCTGTTGTTCTGGGTCTCTGACAGCGCGACGGCCTCTGGCGACACCGTGGCTCTGCGAGCGCCCCGAACTGTAGAGAGCCTGTCGACTAAAAACCAATGCCAGTTTGCAGCAAGCTCATGCACAAACAGCATGAATGCCCGATCAGTTGGACTTCATGCAGGATTTGCATGGAACTGCCTCCTCGCCTCAGCCGCCTTTGGCGCTCAGGTAGCGCCAGAGCGCCTCGGCCCGGTCCTTGGTGGCCTCTCGGGCGCCGGCATGGTGCGATGGGCGCTCGCGGTAGGCCCGCACCTCCATCGTGATCTCCAGCTTGGGCGCATCGGCGGCCAGGGCACTGACCAGGCGGCGGGCGCGCAAGTCCTTTCTGACCGCGCTCAATGGCAGGAAGGCGACACCATGGCCCTCCAAGGCCATGGCCTTCAGCCCTTCGGCCATGTCGGTCTCGTAGACGCGGTCGAGGTGGATCGCGGTGCCCGACTGTTTGAGCATCAGATCGACCATGCGCCCCAGATAGGCGTCCGGTGCGTACCCCAGGTAGGGCAGCGGCTGGCCCGGGCGCCCGGGCAGCAGGTAGCTGGGCCGGCCTTCGGCGTCGGGTTTCACATAGGGCGCGAGCACCTCTTCGCCGAGACTGACCATCTCGTAGCGGTCCGGGTCGATCTGGAAAGGCTGCGAGGGATGGTAGTAGGCGATCAGCAGATCGCAGCTGCCTTCGACCAGGCGCATCACCGCGTCATGCACATTGAGCGCGATCAGGCGGCTCTTCAGGGGCCCGAACTTCTCACGCAGGCTGGAGACCCAGGTCGGGAAGAAGGTGAAGGCCAGCGTGTGCGGCACCGCGAACTCGACCACATCCTTGCCCGCACTGGTATGCCCGCGCAGCATGGCCCGGGTGGTCTGCAGCGCCTGCAGGATCTCCAGCGACTGGGCGTAGAGGGTCTCTCCACCGGGGGTCAGGCGGGTCGGGTACGAACTGCGATCCACCAGATCGGTCCCCGCCCAGGCTTCCAGCGCCTGGATGCGACGCGAGAAAGCCGGCTGTGTGACATGCCGCAGCTGCGCCGATCGGCTGAAGCTGCGTGTCTCGGCCAGGCTGACAAAATCTTCTAGCCATTTGGTTTCCATGGGACGCGATTATGGGCACGATTTCATGGGCGAAACCAGCCCGGATCGGCCCTGCCCCGCAGAATCTACAGGGGCGACACCACGCCCTGCCCCGAGAAATGCCCGCGCGCATTGGCCAGGAAACGGTCCACCGAGCGCTGCACCGCCTCGGGCGACCAGCCTGCCACATGGGGCGTCAGGACCACCCCGGGCAGGCCCATCAACACCCGGGGGGGCTGCGGCTCGCTTTCGTAGACGTCCAGCCCCGCACCGGCCAGGCGGCCGTCGCGCAGACACCGGGCCAGCGCCTCGGTATCGACGACGCTGCCACGCGCGATGTTCACCAGGACGCCTCGCGGTCCCAACGCCGCCAGCACCTCGCCATCGACCAGGTGCCGGGTCTGCGGCCCGCCGGGCGTGGCCACCACCAGGAAGTCCGCCCATTCGGCCAGCGCCAGCAGCCGATCGAAGTAACGATAGGGCACATCGCTGCGCGGCTGACGGTTGTGGTAGCCGACTTCGATGTCGAAGCCTTCGGCCCGCCGGGCGATCTTGCGCCCGATCGTGCCCAGCCCGAGCAGGCCCAGGCGCCGGCCCGACACATTGGGCGGCAGGGGCAGTTCCTCGCGCCAGACGCCCTCGCGGGTCAGCGCATCGAGGCGGGGAATGCCGCGCACCGTGGCCAGCAGCAGGCCCAGCGCATGGTCGGCCACGCAGTCGTCGTTGGTGCCGGCACCATTGGCCACCACGATGCCGCGGGTGCGCGCATGCGCCACATCGATGTTCTCGTAGCCGGCGCCGAGGGCGCAGACGAGTTGCAGCCGGGGCATCGCATCCATCTCCTCGCCACGCAGCCCCACCGACCCGATGGTCAGCACCGCCTCGATCTCGCCCCCGCGCGCCGCAATGCACTGCTGACGCTCGGCCGGGCTTGCGGCATACAGCAATTCGAAGGCTTCGGCGATCTGGGCCTGGTGCAGATCGGACAGGTAGTTGAGGGCCAGCAGCAGCGGTTTCATGGGTCTGGGGGCTACGACGAGGCCGGCAGCATAAATCATTCGCCGGATTGCTGCAGGGCCCACATCCGGGCATAGCGGCCCTCGCGCGCCAACAGCTCGGCGTGGGTGCCGCGCTCGATGATCTGACCCGCCTCCATGACCAGGATCTCGTGCGCATCGACCACGGTGGACAGCCGATGCGCGATCACCAGCGAGGTCTTGTTGCGCGCCGCCGATTGCAGCTCCGACTGGATCGCGCGCTCATTGGCCGAGTCGAGCGCCGAGGTGGCCTCGTCGAAGATCAGCACCGGCGGGTTCTTGAGCAGCGTGCGGGCGATGGCCACACGCTGCTTCTCCCCTCCCGAGAGCTTGAGGCCGCGCTCGCCCACCGAGGTCTGGTAGCCGGCCGGCGCCGCCGCGATGAAGTCGTGGATGCGCGCCGCCTGCGCGGCCGCCACCACCGCCTCATGGGGGCTGCCGGGGCGGCCGTAGGCAATGTTGTATTCGATGGTGTCGTTGAACAGCACCGTGTCCTGCGGCACGATGCCGATGGACTGGCGCAGGCTGGCCTGCGTGACCGCCCGGAGGTCCTGACCGGCGATGCAGATGCAGCCCTGCTGCACGTCGTAGAAGCGATAGAGCAGGCGTGCCAGCGTCGACTTGCCCGACCCGGAGGGCCCCACCACGGCCACCGTCCGGCCAGCAGGGATGACAAAGCTCACCTGCCGCAGGATCTGCCGCCCGGCGTGGCCCGGGCGCGCCAGCTCGTAGCTGAAGGACACGTCCTCGAAGCGGACCTCGGGGGCCTCCCCGGCCTGCAGGGGCTGGGCCCCGGGCGCATCGGCCACCTCGCGCTCGCGCGCCATCAGGGTGAACATCTTGTCGAGATCGGTCAGGCTCTGCTTGATCTCGCGGTAGATCACCCCCAGGAAATTCAAGGGAATGTAGAGCTGGATCATGAAGGCGTTGACCATCACCAGGTCGCCGAGGGTCATGCGGCCGTCGACCACGCCCTGGGTGGCCCGCCACAGCATGGCCACCAGGCCGGCCGCGATGATCAGTTGCTGCCCGGTGTTGAGCATGGACAGCGTGGTCTGCGATTTCAGCTGCGCCCGCCGCAGACGCTGCAGGCTCTCGTCGTAGCGGCGCGACTCGAAGGCCTCGTTGTTGAAATACTTGACCGTCTCGTAGTTGAGCAGCGAGTCGACCGCCCGGGTGTGGGCGGCCGAGTCGAACTCATTGGCCTGGCGCCGGTACTGGGTGCGCCACTGGGTGATCTTGACCGTGAAGGTGATGTAGACGGCCAGGGCCGCCAGGGTGATCCAGGCGAACCAGACATCGAACTTCACCGCCAGGATCGACAGCACCAGGCCGACCTCGATCAGCGTCGGCACGATGCTGTAGAGCGAATACGAGATCAGCGACTCGATGCCGCGCACGCCGCGTTCGATGTCGCGCGTCATGCCCCCGGTCTGGCGCTCCAGGTGGAAGCGCAGGCTCAGGGCATGCAGGTGCTCGAAGGTCTGCAAGGCGATGCTGCGCGCCGTGCCCTGGGTGACCTTGGCAAAGACCAGTTCGCGCAGCTCGGTGAACAGGGAGGTCGACAGGCGCAGCCCCCCGTAGGCCAGCAGCAAGGCCACCGGCACCACCAGCACGGCCTGCGGATCCCCCGGCTTGAACGACATCGCATCCACCAGCTTCTTCAGCAGCACCGGCACGCCCACATTGGCCAGCTTGGCACCCACCATGAACAGCAGTGCCGCCGCCACGCGCCCCTTGTAGCGCCACAGATAGGGCAGCAGACGCGCCAGGGTGTGCCAGTCGCCGCCGGAGGCGGGGGTCGGAGCGGCAGCCTGGGCTGCCGGAATGGGGGGAGTGGGGTCCGCGTGACGGCGCATGGAGGAAAATCCGCAGCTGTAGTTTTTTGAGAGATTGTGCCCATGCCAGCCCACACCCGTGACCGCCACGCCCAAAAGGAAGACCTGCCGCTCGACAAGGAACTGGTCCTCAAGGTCATTCCCATGCCCGCCGACTGCAATGCCAACGGCGACATCTTCGGCGGCTGGGTCATGGCCCAGGTCGACCTGGCCGGCTCGGTGCTGCCGGCCCGCATCGCCCAGGGCCGCATGGCCACGGTGGCGGTCAACGAATTCATCTTCAAGCAGCCGGTCTGCGTGGGCGACATCCTGTCCTTCTATGCCTCCATGGTCCGCATCGGCAACACATCGATGACCGTGCTGGTCGAGGTGTTTGCGGAACGCATCCGCACCCAGGGCCAATACATCAAGGTGACCGAGGCCAAACTCACCTATGTGGCCATCGACGACCAGGGCCGGCCGCGGCCGATCCCGAAGGAGGCGCAGCCCGACTGAGCCCTGAAGGAGCCGCGGATCACGGCACTGTCAAGAACAGGCGGATAAAATTCATGCTTTGAGCCGCCCTGCGCCAGCCCTCCCCGCCGGGATGGCCGCTCACCCCAACCACCGCCAAAAAGATGGATTACCCCGGAAACCTGTTTGTCGTGGCCGCCCCCAGTGGTGCCGGCAAATCCAGCCTGGTCAAGGCGCTGCAGGAGTTGGACACACGGGTCCAACCCTCGGTCTCGCACACCACCCGCCCCCCTCGCGGGCAGGAAAAACACGGGCGCGAGTACTTTTTCGTCTCGCAGGGCGAATTCGACGCCATGGTGGGCGCCAACGCCTTCGTCGAATGGGCCCATGTGCATGGCAACCGCTACGGCACCTCGAAGCGCGCCATCGAGGAGCGCATCGCCGAAGGAGCGGATGTCGTGCTCGAGATCGACTTCCAGGGCGCCATCCAGATCAAGAAGGCCTTTGCCAACGCGGTGCTGATCTTCATCCTGCCGCCGAGCTGGGAAGAGCTGCGCTCGCGCCTGGAGCGCCGCGGCGAAGACAGCCCCGAGGTCATCGAGCTGCGGCTGAAGAATGCCGCCGAGGAGATGGCCCAGGCCCGGCAATTCGACTTCGTTATAATCAACGAGTTGTTCGAGCGTGCACTTTTCGACCTCAAGGCGGTCGTCCATGCGCAACGCCTCAAATATGCAGCCCAGCGACGCGCCCGGGCCGACACCTTCCATTCACTGAACATAGACTAGCCCGAGGACCCTGCTGATGGCACGCATCACCGTTGAAGACTGCCTGGTCAACATCCCGAACCGCTTCCAGCTGGTGCTGGCGGCCACCTACCGCGCCCGCATGCTGAGCCAGGGCCATTCGCCCAAGATCGAAAGCAAGAACAAGCCGGGCGTGACCGCCCTGCGCGAGATCGCCGAAGGCAAGATCGGCATCGAAATGCTCAAGAAGGTTCCCTGAACCCCGACGCCGCAAGGCACCCGAAGGCACCGCATCTGCGGTGCTTTTTTTTTCCGCTCCACACGCCCTTCCTGACGGCGCTACATTAGAAGCATGAACGCGGCGCAGCCCTCGACCACTCCCGCCAATCCCGGCAAGACCCCGGCTGCCGGCCCTGAAGCGCGCACAGCAGCGGCTGCCAATGCGGCCGCCGCCAGTTTCGCCGCCCTGACCGACAACCTGGGCTACCTGGGCCCTGCCGGCATCGAGCAGGTCAGGCAGGCCTACCGTTTCGCCGACGAGGCCCACCTGGGCCAGCTGCGCAACAGTGGCGAGCCCTACATCACCCACCCGATCGCGGTCGCGGCCCAGTGCGCCGTCTGGAAGCTCGACGCCCAGGCCCTGATGGCCGCCCTGCTGCACGATGCGCTCGAAGACTGCGGCGTCACCAAGTCCCAGCTGATGGACCGCTTCGGGATGCAGGTGGCCGAACTGGTGGACGGCCTGACCAAGCTCGACAAGCTGCAGTTCAACACCCGCGAGGAGAACCAGGCCGAATCCTTCCGCAAGATGCTGCTGGCCATGGCGCGCGATGTGCGGGTCATCCTGATCAAGCTGGCCGACCGCACCCACAACATGCGCACCATGGGCGACATGCCGCGCAGCAAGTGGGGCCGCATCGCCTCGGAAACCCTGGACATCTATGCCCCCATCGCCCACCGCCTGGGCCTGAACCAGACCTACCGCGAGCTGCAGGACCTGTCGTTCCGCCACCTGCATCCCTGGCGCCAGTCGGTGCTGGCCAAGGCCGTCGCCAAGGCACGCAGCCGCCGCCGCGACCTGATCCAGAAAGTGCAGGCCGACGTCGATGCCGCCTTCGCCGCCCTCGGCATGAAGATCCGCATCGCCGGCCGCGAGAAGACGCTCTACTCGATCTACCGCAAGATGGACGACAAGCGCCTGAGCTTCGCCCAGGTGACCGACATCTACGGCTTTCGCATCATCGTGCCCACCATCACCGACTGCTACACCGCGCTCGGCGTGCTGCACCAGATGTACAAGCCGGTGCCCGGCAAGTTCAAGGACCACATCGCCATCGCCAAGGTCAACGGCTACCAGTCGCTGCACACCACCCTGGTGGGGCCCTCGGGCATCAACATCGAGTTCCAGATGCGCACCGAGGAGATGCACCTGGTGGCCGAGGCCGGCGTGGCCGCGCACTGGCTCTACAAGGCCAGCGACCACAAGGGCGCACCGTCCGAACGCCTGGGCACCCAGTGGCTGCAATCGCTGCTCGACATCCAGAGCGAGACCCGCGACGCCGCCGAATTCTGGGACCATGTCAAGGTCGACCTGTTTCCCGACGCCGTCTACGTCTTCACGCCCAAGAGCCAGATCATGGCGCTGCCGCGCGGCGCCACCCTGGTCGATTTCGCCTACGCGATCCACAGCAACATCGGCGACCGGACCGTGGCGGGCAAGCTCAACGGCGAACAGGTGCCGTTGCGCACCGAGCTGAAGAACGGCGATGTGGTCGAGATCATCACCGCGCCGGTGTCCTCACCCAATCCGGCCTGGCTCGGCTTCGTGCGCACCGGCCGCGCCCGCTCCAAGATCCGCCACTACCTCAAGACGCTGGCCCAGACCGAATCCGAAGACCTGGGCGAGAAGCTGCTGACCCAGGCGCTGCGGGCCGAAGGCCTCGAGAAGCTGCCCGACCCCCGCGACCCAGCCTTCCCGGGCATCTGGGAAAAGCTGCTGCGCTTCACCGGCAACAAGAACCGCAGCGAACTCATGACCGACATCGGCCTGGGCAAGCGCATCGCCAGCATCGTGGCCAAGCGCCTCATGGTGCTCATGACCGAGAACGGCGAGAAGCGCGACGCCCTGCTACTCACCCGCGAACGCTACACCTCGCACGAGAAGCTCTCGCAGGGTGCGGTGATCCTCGACGGCAGCGAGAACGCCTCGGTCAAGTACGCCAGCTGTTGCAGGCCGATCCCCGGCGACGCCATCGTCGGCTACCTGGGCCGCGGGGAAGGTCTGGTGGTGCACACCGCCGACTGCGCCTCGGCACGGCGCCTGCAGCACAAGGACAGTGAACGCTTCATCGCGGTGGACTGGTCCGACGAGCCGGTGCGCCCCTTCGAGACCGGCCTAGTGGTCACGGTCACCAACCGCAAAGGCGTGCTGGCCCGTGTGGCGGCCGACCTGGCGGCCTCCGAAGTCGACATCACCCAGGTCGACATGGGCGAGGAAGGCCCGGCCGACACCGCCGACCTGCGCTTCATCGTCTCGGTCCAGGACACCCCCCACCTCGATGCCGCGCTGCGCCACCTGAGCCGCACGCCCTCGGTGCTGCGGGCCACCCGCATCAAGCCGGCCGGCTGATCGATCGCGCCGGCCGGGGCTCAGCCCTGCCCGGGGGCCGGGTAGTCGACCGACAGGACTTCGATGTCCTGCGGGCCGCTGGGCGTGAGCAGCTTCACCACGTCCCCCAGGCGCGCCTTGAGCAGCGCGCGCGCCACCGGCGACACCCAGCTCACCTGCCCTTGCGCGCTGTCGGCCTCGTCGATGCCCAGGATCGTGACCGTGCGCCGCTCACCGGCCTCGTCCTCGTAGCTCACCGTAGCACCGAAGAACACCTGGTCGCTGCCGTGGTGCAGGCTGGGGTCGGTGACTTCGGCCAGTTCGAGGCGCTTGGTCAGGAAACGGATGCGGCGATCGATCTCGCGCAGCCGCTTCTTGCCATAGAGGTAGTCGCCGTTCTCTGAGCGGTCTCCGTTGCTCGCAGCCCAGTGCACCACCTCGACCACCTTGGGGCGCTCCTCGTCGATGAGCTGCAGCAGTTCGGCGCGCATGTGCTGATAGCCCGCAGCCGTCATGTAGTTGCGCGTGCCCGCCGGGATGGCCGGCAGGGCCAGGTCCTCGTCGTCGTCCGCATCGGACTCGCGGGTGAACGCCTTGTTCATTCAGTCAACTCCTCGACACCAGAAACAATGGGCGCCCCGGTGCGGAGGGCCCAGGCGCTATTTTGAGGTGAAAGCGACATCCCTCCGGGCAACGGCCTCCGGTGGCCGCCCTGGCTTGCCCCGCCCCGGGGTGCGGATCAGAATCCAGGCTGCGGCAAGCCCCACGGGGCCGGGCGCTGCCGCCAAACCCACCGACCTTCCCATCGCGCCCCAGAGGAGCATCCGACCATGAATCTATTGCCAGGCTGCGGAAAGGCAGCGGGCGCCACGGTGCTGTCCGTGGGCCTGTGCGTCGCCGGCTGGGCGCAGACGCCCGCCGCCGTGGCAGGACCGGGGCGCCATCACCATCGCCACCCGCCGCAACAGGCCATCATCGCCTGCGACGGCAGGACGGCCGGCGCCGATTGCAGCTTCACCGATCGCGACGGTGTGGCGATCACCGGCCACTGCATGGCGCACACCGAGGCCGCCCCCTCCGAGCGGGACACCCGGCTTGACACCGTTGCCGGCCTGTTCTGCAAGAGGCCGTGAGCCCCCTTGGAGCGGTCGCGCTCAGACGCGCTGAGACACGAACTTCTCGTGGTGCAGCAAGCCCTCCTGGGCCCCCAGCGCACGCACCACAGCCAGGCAGTCTTCGGTGAAACCGGTGCTGCCGGCGATGAAGATGCTGTGCTTCGACAGGTCCGGGAACAGGCCGGGCAGCACGTCGGGAATGCGCCCGTGCAGGCGCCCCTCGCGTGACTCCCGGGTCAGCGTGGCATGCCATCTGAAGTTGCGGTGCAGTCGCGACCAGTAGGCCAGGCGGCCGCTGGCATAGAGGTCTTCCTCGGCCCGGGCGGAGAACACCAGCGTCACCGGCTGGCGGTAGCCGCGCTTGAGCGCAGCCTCGGTCAGCGACAGGATGGGCGCCAGACCGGAACCGGCCGCCAGGCACAGCACCGGCGTCTCGGCCTTGGGGTCGCCGATGAAGGCGCCATAGGGCCCGGACAGCGTGAGGGTGCCGCCGACATCGACCTCCTCATGCAGCCAGGCGCTGGTGGCCCCGCCATCCACCCGCGTCACCTGGAGCACCAGGGTGCCGTCGGCGCGCGGCGCATTGGCCAGCGAGTAGTGCCGGGGTGTGGCGCCGGGACGCGGCGCGGTGATCGCCACGTACTGGCCCGGCCAGAAGCGCAAGGCCGTGCCGACCGGCATCAGCTGGAACTCGGTGATGCGCGGGGTGCGGACGATCTTCTCGACCACCACATAGGGCATGCCCTCGCGCGGCGGGAAGAGCTTGGGCGCCGCGTCAGCCATGCCCCAGTCGATGACCAGCTTCTCCGACAGGGGCTTGGCCATGCACATGAGGCCGAAGCCCTGTTTGCGCTCGTCCTGCGACAGCGCCATGTCCATGACGAAGCCCTGGTCGAACTGACCCTCGAGCACGCGCACCTTGCATTCGCCGCAGGCGCCGGCACGGCAGTTGTTGGGCAGCGCGTAGCCGCCCTTTTCGAGGGCCATGAGCACCGTGTCGCCATCGGCGACCGGCACGCACTGGCCCGAAGGCGAGAGGGTGATGCTCGTCACGTCAGAACACCGGGATGATGTCTTTCATGTCGACATCGCGCACTTCCTGGCCCGAGATACCGACCTCGGGAATGGCCGGGAAGGGGATGTCGTATTTGTCGAGCACGCCCTTGAGGTTGAGCATGGCATTGCGCCAGTTCTCCTTCTTGGCCTCGAATTCGGGGATGTAGAAGCCGGCATTGCGGGCCACAGCCTCGATCTCGCGCTGGTTGGGGATGAAATCGGGGCCGATGTCCCAGAAGTCTTCCGGCGGCTCGAACAGCACGCCCGACAGGAACAGGAAGCCGGCACGGATCTGCTTGGTGATCAGTGACTTGTCGGACAGGTCCATCTTCGGGTAATCGCGCTCCATCAGCGACATGCAGATCGCCATGTGGCGGCCCTCGTCGCGGCCCACCTTGCGGAAGCCCTCCTGGAACACCGGCTCGGTGCACTTGGCGGCCATCTGGTGGAAGATGGTGGCGGCGGCGATCTCGCCCATCAGGAAGGAGCTGAACAGCACGGCCAGGCTGTACTTGGGCACCGCATTCTTGTAGCCGGTCCAGTAGCGGCCGCCGTTGTGGTAGAGCCAATGCGCGTTCTTCCAGGCCTTGCGGCCGATCTCGGTCTTGGGCTCGTAGGTCAGCGGGTCCGGATGCTCGAGCAGCTTGGTGATGGCCAGGCCGCACAGCTGCTCGTGGTTCTGCTCGTCGCGGGTCACCGAGAAGAAACAGCGGCGCACCGCGTCTTCCTCATGGGCCTCGTAGGTCTTGATGAAGGCGGCGGCGAAGACCGGGGGCGCCGAGGCGTCGAACACCGACAGCAGGGTCCACCAGTAGGCGATGGCCTCGCGCTCTTCCCAGCTGTAGCGCGACGGATCGAAGGTGTCCCAGGGCAGCTTCTTGGGATCCCAGTACTCGCGCTGGGAGGCATCCCAGACCTCTTCGAGCTTGGCGGTCTGGCTGCGCCAGCTCAGGGGATAGACATTGGGCTGCGGCGTGGCGGGCGGCAGCTCCATGGTGTGGGCGATCCGTTCGTGGTGCGACATGGGGAGTCTCCTGTTGGGTTGAGGAACCAAGGTGCCGGGGCGGTCCGTTACGGTCTGCAGGCCTCGGATCAACTTGATACGGATACAATGGTAAGACTCAACACTTCTGTATCATATTGAGGCAAATCAAAGAGCCATGCGCCTCGGGGTAAGCCCTGATCGGTGGTGGCTTCTCAGGCCAGATCGTTGAGGAGGCCGCCGAAGCGTTGGTAGAAATAGGGGGTCAGAGGCGGCACGAAACCCGACTCGGCCTCCAGCACGGCGAGCACATGGCGGTTGGCCGCCGGGTAGAGGCGCCGGTAGATCTCGCCCGAGAGGCGATAGGCCGCCAGACCCGGCCACTGCCCGGGCAGCAGCGCCTGGGGCAGCTGCGGGTCGCGCAGCTGGACCCGCCGGAACTCATGCACCAACAGGGTCCGGGCCAGGAAGGCCGGCTCGGGGGCCAGGTCCTGCGCCGGATCGGCCAGACCCTGCAGGCCCTGCAGCAGCGGACTGAAGCGGCCGATGAAACGGTCGTAGTCGGCGGCCAGCGCGGTCAGCGACCAGGCATCCCGCGCGAACTCGCCCAAGGGACGCCCCCGCAGCGGCACCGCCTCGCGCGCCGACAACACGAAGACCTGCTCACGCATGCCCAGGCGGTCGACGATCCCGCCGACCGCGTCGGGCCGGGGGGCCGGGTGGGCCAGCACCCCGGTGCCGAGCGCCACGAAGCCCTCCCATTCGAGTTCGCGCCGCAGTTGCTGGCGCGCCGGGCTGGCTTCGGCGGGCGGCAGCAGCACCAGGGTCCACTGGCCGTCCCATTGCTGGGCGGCCAGGGTGTAGATGCGGTGGTGGGCCTGCTCGAAGCGGCTGAAGCCCTGGGGCGTCAGCCGGTATTCGCTGCGCCGGCCGCGCCGGTTGGCCAGCAGCCAACCTTCGGCCGCCAGCCGGAACACGCTGGTGCGCACCAGACGGTCATTGAGACCCAGGGGCTCCACCAGCCGCATCAGGCTCTTCAGCCAGGTGTGTCCGCCGAAAGGAGCGATCGCATCGCCGAGCACGGTGACGATCAGCGATTGCGCGTTCAGGCGTTCGATGGCCAGGGTGTCGGCGATCCAGTGGTCCAGGGTGGCAGGCATGCTGGATTGTCACATCGGCCCGACCGGCAGCCGGACCTCGGACTTCACCTCCTTGAGCACGATGCTGGAACGCACATGGGTCACGCCGGGCAGCTTGAACAGGGTCTGGTGCAGCAGTTGCTCGTAGTGCGCAATATCGCGCGCCATGACGGTCATGATGTAGTCGGCCTGGCCGGTGGTGCTGAGGCAGCGCACGATGTAGGGACAGACCGCCACTTCGCGCTCGAACTGCTGCACCACCTGTTCGACGTGCTGGCTCAGGTTGACCTCGACCACCACCAGCAGGTTCAGACCCACCTTGGCGCGCTCGACCAGGGCGGTGTAGCTGCGGATCACGCCCTGCGCCTCCATCTCCTTGATGCGTTTCCAGCACGGCGTGGTGGACAGCCCCACCCGCTCGGCGATCTGCTGCACGGTCTGGCGCGCATCGCGTTGCAGCTCCTGCAGGATCTGAAGGCTGTAGGAATCAAGTTTCAAATTCTCGCTCATGGGCTTTTTCGGAAATCGTTTTTCTATTTTCAAGCCAATCGGCAAAAACAAAAAATGGTATTTCCGGCCTCGGCGTCTAAGCTTCCGGCAACCCCTTGATGACCGAGAAGAACCATGAAGACAAGCCCTGAAACCCTGCCGAGCACCGGTTTCCGCCCCGATTTCAAACTGTCCGACAACCTGTGGGCCGAGTCCGGACAGGTGTTCCTCACCGGAACCCAGGCCCTGGTGCGCCTGCTGCTGATGCAGCGCAGCCGGGACCAGGCCCAGGGCCTGAACACCCAGGGCTTTGTCAGCGGCTACCGGGGCTCGCCGCTGGGCATGCTCGACCAGGCGATCTGGAAGGTCGGAAAAAAATTCTCCGACCATGGCGTCCGCTTCATCCCCGCCATCAACGAGGAACTGGGCGCCACCCAGGTCCTGGGCACCCAGCGGGTCGAGTCCGACCCCGAACGCACCGTCGATGCGGTCTACGCCATGTGGTACGGCAAGGGGCCGGGCGTCGACCGCGCCGGCGATGCGCTCAAGCATGGCAATGCCTATGGGTCTTCGCCGCGCGGCGGCGTGCTGGTGGTGGCCGGTGACGACCACGGCTGCGTGTCCTCGTCCATGCCGCACCAGAGCGACCAGCTGCTGCAGGCCTACCACATGCCCATCGTGGCACCGGCCAATGTCGCCGAGTACCTCGAGTTCGGCCTGTACGGCTGGGCCCTGTCGCGCTACAGCGGCAACTGGGTGGGCTTCACCGCCCTGTCCGAGGTGGTGGAAAGCGGCGCCACCGTCGACCTCGACCTGCTGAACCAGCGCATGGCCGCCTGGTACGGCGCCGACGAGGTGCAGGCCCTGACCGGCCACCAGGCGCCTGCCGACGGCCTGCACTACCGCTGGCCCGATCTGCCCTCGCTGCGCATCGAATCGCGCCTGGCCGACAAGCTGCAGGCCGTGGCCGCCTTTGCCCGGGTCAACAGCATCGACCGCCACGTCATCGAGTCGCCGCAGGCCGAGGTCGGCATCATCACCTGCGGCAAGGCGCACTACGACCTGATGGAAGTGCTCCGGCGCCTCGAGATCAGCCCCGAGATGCTGGCGCGGGCCGGGGTGCGGGTCTACAAGGTGGGGCTGTCGTTCCCGATCGAGACGACCCGGGTCCAGGCCTTCGCCCAGGGGCTGCGCGAGATCCTGGTGATCGAGGAGAAAGGCGCGGTCGTCGAGCAGCAGCTGCGCGACCTGTTCTACAACGCCCCCGCCGATAGGCGCCCCGCCCTCATCGGCAAGCACGATGCGCTGGGGCAGCCCCTGGTCTCGTCGCTGGGCGAGCTGCGGCCCTCGCGCCTCATCGAGCTGGTGGCCGACTGGCTGGTGCGGCATTTCCCCGACAACGGCACCTTCAACGACCACCGCCGCCATGTGCGCGACTTCACCCCGCCGGCGCTGCTCTCCAACCGGGCCGACAGCGTCAAGCGCCTGCCCTATTTCTGCGCCGGCTGCCCGCACAACACCTCGACCGTGGTGCCCGAGGGCTCGACCGCCCGCGCCGGCATCGGCTGCCACTTCATGGCCAACTGGATGGACCGCCAGACCGCAGGCCTGATCCAGATGGGCGGTGAAGGCGTCGACTGGGTCTCGCACTCGCTGTTCACGCGGGTGCCCCATGTGTTCCAGAACCTCGGCGACGGCACCTACTACCACTCGGGCTACCTGGCCATCCGGCAGGCCGTGGCGGCCAAGGCCACCCTGACCTACAAGATCCTGTTCAACGATGCCGTGGCCATGACCGGCGGCCAGCCGGTGGACGGCGTCATCAGCGTCGACGCCATCGCCCGCCAGGTCGAGAGCGAGGGCGTGCGGCAGGTGGTGGTGCTGTCCGACGACATCGGCAAGTACGACAGCCAGAAGCACCGCTTCCCGGCCGGCACCGAATTCCACGACCGCGCCGAACTCGACGCGGTGCAGCGCCGCCTGCGCGAGGTGCCCGGCGTCACGGTGCTGATCTACGAACAGACCTGTGCCGCCGAGAAGCGGCGGCGCCGCAAGAAGGGCGAGATGGTCGACCCGGAACGCCGGCTCTTCATCCACGAGGCCGTCTGCGAAGGCTGCGGCGACTGCTCGGTGCAGAGCAACTGCGTGGCCGTGCTGCCGCACGAGACCCCGCTGGGCCGCAAGCGCCGCGTCGACCAGAGCAGCTGCAACAAGGACTACAGCTGCGCCAAGGGCTTCTGCCCCAGCTTCGTGGGCGTGCGCGGCGGCAAGCTGCGGCGCAAGATGGGCGCCCTGGCCGAGGCCTCGGAGCGCTTTGCCCAGATGGTGGGCGCCCTGCCCCAGCCTGCGCCCCATGACTGGACCGGCCCCTACGACCTGCTGGTCACCGGCGTGGGCGGCACCGGCGTGGTGACCGTGGGCGCGGTGATCGCGATGGCCGCCCACCTCGAAGGCAAGAGCGCCAGCGTGCTCGATTTCATGGGCTTTGCCCAGAAGGGCGGCTCGGTGCTGTCCTTCGTGCGCCTGGCGGATCGGCCCGAACGCCTCAACCAGGTGCGCATCGACACCCAACAGGCCGACGCCCTGCTGGCCTGCGACGTGGTGGTGGCAGCCTCGCCCGAGGCCTTGCAGACCGTGCGCCACGGCCGCACCCGCGTGCTGGCCAACACCCACGGGGTGCCGGTGGCCGAATCGCTGAAGAACCCCGACGCCAGCCTGCAGGTCCCCCTGCTGCTTGAGAAACTGGCCTACGTGGCGGGCGCCGATCAGCTCGAGACCTTCGACGCCCAGGCCCTGGCCGAGCAATTCCTCGGCGACACCATCGTCTCCAACATCCTGGCCATGGGCTATGCCTGGCAGCGCGGCCTGGTGCCGGTCAGCCTGCAGGCCCTGACCCGGGCCATCGAACTCAACGGCGTGGCCGTCGCCACCAACCTGACGGCCTTCTCGCTGGGGCGTCTGGCAGCCGCCGACCCGCAGGCCTGCGAGGCCCTGCTGCAGGCACCGGCCGAAGCGCCCCGGGCAGAGAGCCTGGACGAACTGCTCCAACGGGGCCGCGAACTCCTCGTGGCCTACCAGGATCGGGCCTATGCCGCCCGCTTCGAAGCCCTGGTGCAGCAGGCCTGTGAGACGGAACGCCGGCTGGGCCTGCCCCGAGGCAGCCCGCTGAGCCTGGCCGTGGCCCGCAGCGCCCGCAAGTTGATGGCCTACAAGGACGAGTACGAGGTGGCCCGGCTCTACAGCGATCCGGCCTTCGAGGCCGCGCTGGCCCAGCAGTTCGAAGGCGAGCTTCAACTCGAGTTCTACATGGCCCCGCCCCTGCTCTCGCGGCCGAAACAGGGTGTGGCACCGGCCAAGATCCGGCTCGGGGCCTGGATGCGGCCGGCCATGCGGCTGCTGGCACGCGGCAAAGTGCTGCGCGGCACGGTCTTCGATCCCTTCGGCCACACGGCCGAACGCCGCGAGGAGCGCGCGCTGGTGGACTGGTACGAGGCCCTGGTGGGCGAACTGCTGGGCCAGTTGCAGACCGGCGCGCCTGACCGGCTGGGCCTGGCCGCCGAACTGCTGACCCTGCCGCAATCGATGCGCGGCTACGGCCATGTCAAGGCGCGCGAGGTGGCGCAGGCCCGCCGACGCGAAGCCGAGCTGCTGCACCGCTTCGACCCCACCCGCTACGCCCGCCCCCAGGACAGCGGCGAGGCCGGCCAGTTCCGCGGCATCGCCATCGTGGGCGGACACTGAAGACGCTCCCCCGCCCCGGGGGGCGGGCGGCCACGACCGGGGCGCAGGGTTGCCACTGCTGCAAGGGGCTGCGGCGGGGCCGTATGATTCCGCAGCGATCCATTTCAACCCCTGCGGCATGCCCGGCACGTGATTTGCTCTCGGCCGGGCTGCAACAATGCGCCTTCTGGAGATTCCCATGCTGCCGACACGACGATTCCTGCAGGGCCTGCTGGCCCTGGCCTGCCTGACGACCCTCGCCGGGGCACAGGCCCAGGACAGCACCGAAACCGCCTTGGCCCGCGTGACGCGCACCAAGACCCTGCGCATCGGTGCCGTGGCCGGGGCCGTGCCCTATTTCAACAAGGACCTGATCAGCCAGAAATGGGACGGCTTCGGTCCCGAGTTCGCGGAAAGCCTGGCCCGCAAGTTCGGCGCCCATGTCGAATACGTCGAGACCACCTGGGGCAATGCGGTGCTCGACCTGCAGTCCAACAAGATCGATGTGATGTTCGGCATGGCGCCCACGCCGGCGCGCCGCGAAGTGGTCGGCTTCACCGACACCCTGTTCGACAACACCTACACCGTGGTCTGCAAGAAGGGCCTGCAGCCCAAGACCTGGGCCCAGCTCAACACGGCCGAGACCAAGGTGGCGGTGGACATCGGCTCCAGCCATGACCAGCTGGCCACCCGCGTGCTGACGCAGGCCAATGTGAGCCGCCTCGAGAACTCGGGCGCCGCCACCATGGCCTTGCAGGCCGGCCGTGCCGACTGCCAGATCCTGGTGGTGCTGCTCGCCGAGCCCCTGCTGCTCAAGCGCCCCGACGTGGGCCAGATGTCGATCCCGACGCCGGTCGAGACCGCACCGGTCTCGATCGGCATCCGCAAGGAAGCCGATCCCTCGTTCCAGAAGGCCATCAACGGCTGGATCGCCGAAGAACGCAGCAAGGGCGAGGTCAAGGGCGTGATCCTGCGCAACATGGAGAAACTGGTCGGGGTGAAGCCCTCGGCCTTCCCGCCCGAAGTCAAGTTCTGAGCGGGCGGCTGATGTACCAGTGGAATTTTGAGAGCCTCTGGAAGTACCACACCCTCCTGGTCAGCGGCATGGGCTACACCCTGCTGTTCACGGTGCTGTGCGTGGTGCTGGGTCTGCTGGTCGGCCTGGTCGCCGGCATCGGCCGGCTCTCGGGCCTGCCCCTCGTCACGGCGCCCCTGCGCGCCTACATCGAGGTCTTCCGCTGCACACCGGTGCTGGTGCAACTGGTCTGGTTCTACTACGCGCTGCCGGTGCTGACCGGCATCGAGCTGTCGGCGCCGATGGCAGCGGCCATCTGCCTGAGCCTGTATGGCGGCGCCTTCTACTCCGAGATCATCCGCGCCGGCATCATCTCCACCGACATCGGCCAGCGCGAAGCCGGCATGGCCCTGGGCATGACCCGCGCCCAGATCATGCGCCGCGTGGTGCTGCCGCAGGCGCTGCGCCGCATGGTGCCGCCCCTGATGAACCAGTCGATCATGCAGCTCAAGAACACCTCGCTGCTGTCGGTGCTGGCCGTGCCCGACCTGCTCTACCAGGGGCAGGTGATCGCCCATGACAGCTACCGGCCGCTGGAGGTCTACAGCGTGATCGCGCTGGGCTACTTCGTGGTGCTGCTGCCCGTCACCATCTGGGCCAAACGGCTCGAACACAACGCCTCCCAGGCTGCCGGAACATGAGCCCTGCCGACGCCCGCCAAGCGCCCCTGATCGCGATCCGGGGCCTGAAGAAATCCTTTGGCAGCCACGAGGTCCTGAAAGACATCTCGCTGGAGGTGCC
This sequence comes from Curvibacter sp., assembly GCA_019233055.1. Taxonomy (GTDB): domain Bacteria; phylum Pseudomonadota; class Gammaproteobacteria; order Burkholderiales; family Burkholderiaceae_C; genus Curvibacter. Next base: position 5,426 of record JAFAMV010000006.1, on the reverse strand, counting down.
GCGCGGCTCGGTGGTGGCCCTGATCGGCCCGTCGGGCTCGGGCAAATCCACCCTGCTGCGCTGCATCAACCTGCTGACCGTGCCGGACGGCGGCGAGATCCGTGTCGGCGACCAGCAGCTGGCGTTCCAGGGCCGGGCCACCCGGCTGCCCAAGGACCGGCAACTGGCCGCCTTCAGGGCGGGCACCGGCATGGTGTTCCAGCATTTCAACCTGTTCCCCCACATGACCGCCCTGCACAACGTCATGGAAGGCCCGCTCACCGTGCTGCGGCGCCCCCGGGCCGAAGCCGAGGCCCTGGCCCGCAGCCTGCTGGAAAAGGTGGGCCTGGCCGACCGCGCCGACAGCCCGCCCGACAAACTCTCGGGCGGCCAGAAACAGCGGGTCGCAATCGCACGGGCCCTGGCCATGCAACCGGCGGTGATGCTGTTCGACGAGGCCACCTCGGCCCTGGACCCGGAGCTGGTGGCCGAGGTGCTGGGCGTCATCAAGGCCCTGGCGCGCGAGGGCATGACCATGGTGCTGGTGACCCACGAGATCGCCTTTGCCCGCGAGGTGGCCGACCAGGTCGTCTTCATGCGCGACGGCGTGGTGGTCGAAGCCGGCCCCCCGGCGCAGGTGATCGATCAGCCGCAGCAGCCGGCCACCCGGGCCTTCCTCGGACGCCTGCACCGCGACACCTGACGCAGATCAAGGCCTGGTCATTTTCTCTGTTGCGCAACGGCACAGCGCCTGCGCGCTGGCGACACTGATTTCCATTCATCCCGGCTGGCCCAATAATGAGCGCTGCGGTCGCCTGACGGCGATGGCCTGCGCCAGGCCACGATCCGGACGACTGGAAGAACGAGGGTTGCATGACATTCAAACATCTGCGCATCGCCACCAAGCTCTGGCTGGCCATCGGCCTGTTGTCGCTGACCCTGGCCACCTTGGGGATCGGCACCGTCGTCCAGACAGGCCGCCTGCAAAGTGCCATGGACCAGCGCATCGAAGCCCTGTTCGAACGCATGAACACGATCTCCCAATGGGAGGCCCTGACGCGGACCAATGCCACACGGGCCCTGGCGGTGGTCAGCAGTTCCGAAGCCCCCGTCGTGGCGCTTTTCCAGGCCGAGATGATCGAGACCTCGCAGCAGATCGGGCTGTTGCAGAAGAAGATCGAGGCCATGCCGCTCGATGCCCGCGAGCAGGAACTGCTCGCCCAGGTGTCACAGCACCGCAGCGCCATGTTGGCCCTGCGCGGCCGCCTGCTCGAACTCAAGAAGGCCGGTGAGCAGGACGAGGCACAGAAGGTGCTGTCGACGCAATACAGGCCCGCAGCGACAAGCTACCTCCAGGCCATGCACCAGTTTGTCGACCAGGAGGAGCAGTCCATGAACCGCTTCCTGGTCGAGCAGGGACAGGCCCGCAACCGCATGAACGTGTTGGTCCTGAGCCTGTTGGGGCTGCTGATCCTGGGACTTTTCGTGGGTGCACACCTGCTGGTCAGATCCATCCAGAAGCCCCTGGCGCAGGCCATCGATGCCGCTCACGAAATTGCCCATGGCAATCTCAACGTCCAGTTGGACCGCTCCGGCCGCGATGAATTCGGCCAGTTGATGACCTCGCTGGCCCAGATGATCGACAACGTGTCCGGCATGGTGGCCACCGTGGGCAGCCATGCGGTGCTGGTGGCCCACACCGGTCAACTGCAGAGCGCCGGCAACCGCTCGCTGTCAGACCGCACCGAGCAGCAGGCCGCCAACCTCGAACAGACTTCGGCCAGCGTGCAGGATCTGGCCAACACCGTGCAGCAGAACGCCTCGACCGCCGAACAGGTCAACCAGCAGGCCACCCAGGTGCGCGGCATCGCCGAGCAGGGGGCCCAGTCCATGGCGGTCTGTGTGGAGTCGGTCAGCGCGGTGCAGCGCAGCGCCCAGCACATGAACGACATCATCGGCGTCATCGACGGCATCGCCTTCCAGACCAACATCCTGGCCCTCAATGCGGCCGTCGAGGCCGCCCGGGCCGGCGAATCGGGCCGAGGTTTTGCCGTCGTGGCCGGCGAGGTGCGGACCCTGGCCCAACGCTCGTCCGCCAGCGCCCGCGAGATCCGCGAGTTGATCCAGTCCTCGGGCGAGCAGGTGGACAGCAGCATGACCCTCATGAGGGCCACGGGAGAGGCGATGAACCGGATCGTCGCCGGCATCCGCGAGGTGTCCGACAGTGTGTCGACGATCTCCCGCGCCAGCGCCGACCAGAGCACCGGCATCGGCGAGATCTCGTCGGCCGTGCGCCAGCTCGACGAGCTGACGCAGCGCAACGCACGGATGGTCGAGCAGGCGGTGCACGAAGCCGGCCTCCTGGAAACCCGGGCCGGCGTGCTGGCCTCGGCCATCGGCCAGTTCAAACTGCAACAGGGTGTCGCCGTGGAGGCCAGGGCCCTGGTGCGCCGGGCTGTCGAATTCCGACGTCAGACGGGCTCGCGCGAGACCTTTCTGCAAGGTCTGACCGAACGCAGCAATGGCTTCCACGACCGGGACATGTACGTCTTCGCCCTCGATGTCCAGGGGCGCTACCTGGCCTTCGGCGGCAACCCGGCCAAAGTGGGCACCCGGGTCCAGGAGATCGCCGGCGTGGATGGCGAAGGCCTGCTGCGCGCGATCGCCGCGCAATGCCAGGCCGGTCCGGGCTGGGTCGAGTACGAGATCACCCATCCGGTGACCCAGAGGATCGAGCAGAAGATGTCCTTCGTCCAGGCGGTGGACGACCTCTACCTGGGCTGCGGCATCTACATGTCCTTCCAGCACAGCTGACCCCGCACCGGCTCAGCACTCGACCACGTTGACCGCCAGCCCGCCGAGCGAGGTCTCCTTGTATTTGGACTTCATGTCCTCGCCGGTCTGCATCATGGTGCGGATCACCGCGTCCAGCGACACATAGTGGCTGCCGTCGCCGCGCAGCGCCATGCGGGCCGCATTGATGGCCTTGACGGCCCCCATCGCATTGCGTTCGATGCAGGGGATCTGCACGCGGCCGCCGACCGGGTCGCAGGTCAGCCCGAGGTTGTGCTCCATGCCGATCTCGGCCGCGTTCTCCACCTGGGCCGGCGTGGCGCCCAGCACGGCCGCCAGCCCGCCGGCGGCCATCGAGCAGGCCACGCCCACCTCGCCCTGACAACCGACCTCGGCCCCTGAAATCGACGCATTGGTCTTGTAGAGCAATCCGATCGCCGCCGCGGTCAGCAGAAACCGGACCACCCCGTCCTCGTCGGCCCCCGGCACGAAACGCCAGTAGTAATGCAACACCGCCGGCACCACGCCCGCTGCGCCGTTGGTGGGTGCCGTGACCACCTGGCCGCCGGCGGCATTCTCCTCGTTGACCGCCATGGCAAAGGCATCGACCCAGTCCATGGCCGCCAGCGGGTCGGCCGATGCGTCACGTCGGCTCAACTCCTGGAACAGTTCAGGGGCCCGACGGCGGATCCTCAACTCGCCGGGCAGCGCCTGGAGGGCGGCCGGATTGTCCTGGCCGAAGCCACGGCGGACGCAGGCCTGCATCACCCCCCAGATGCGCAACAGGCCCTCGCGGACCTCTGCCGGGCTGCGCACGACACACTCGTTGAGGCGCATCAGCTCGTCGATCGACAGGCCATGGCTGCGGCAATGGCCGAGCAAGGCCTCGGCCGACTCGAAGGGATAGGGCCAACGCTGGGCCGGCGCAGCGGCGGCGGCCGGCTCATGCCAGGCACTGGCCTCGACGACAAAGCCCCCGCCCACGGAGAAATAGCAACGCTCGAGCAGCAGGCCCTGCGCGGCATCGAATGCGCTGCAACGCATCGCATTCGGATGCTGCGGCAGGGTTTCACCGGCCAGGAAACGGATGTCCGCGGCCGGATCGAAGCAGATCGGTCGGCGCTGCAACAAGGGCAGTCGCCCCGTGCGTCGCAGGGCATCCAGCACCGCCGCAACGCCTGCGACATCCAAAGTGTCGGGCAGCTCTCCGCAGAGGCCCAGGATCACACCCAGGTCGGTCGCATGACCGCGCCCGGTCGCCCCCAGCGAGCCGTAGAGGTCGATCTGCAGCCGCTGCACGGCCGGCAGCCGGCCGCTTGCCTCCAGCGTCCGCACGAACTGGCCGGCCGCCCGCATCGGGCCGACCGTGTGCGAACTCGACGGCCCGATGCCGATCTTGAAAATATCAAAGCAGGACAACATGCTCTCAGGCTCCTGACCCGATCCGCTTCCGGCCTGCCGAAGGCCGCCGGCGATGGCGGCTCAATCGGCCACGCTGTCAGATGGAAATTTGAGGAAATCGCGCTGCAGATAGCTCATGGGCACCCGCAGATTGGTGTTTTGCGGTGGGATCGGTGCTTCGAACCACCGGCTGTAGAGGCGTTGCAGCTCGCGCTCGTAGATCAGGCGCAACATCTCGGTGTCGATGACTTTCTTGAAGGCCGGATCGTCCTTGCGCATCATCACGGCCAGCGGTTCGATGGACATGAACTTGCCCACCACCGAGAAAGCCTCCGGCGTCGGCGAGGCAGCCCGAAAGCTGTAGAGCAGGATGTCGTCCATCATGTAGGCGTCGGCCTGCTTGCGGCTCAGGCGCTCGAAGCACTGCTTGTCCTCGTCGCACTCCTGGATCTGCAGTCTCAGGCCCAGCTCGCGGTCCTTCTGCTGCAGGATGCCCACCGAGGTCGTGCCCCGCGTCGTGACCACCGTCTTGCCCTGCAGATCGTCCAGGCGCTGGATGCCGCTGTCGGCGCGCACCATCATGCGGGTGCCGGCAATGTAGTGCGGGATGGTGAAGGCCACGCCGATCTTCTCGCGCCGTTCGCGTGTGTTGGTCGTGTTGGCGCATTCGAGGTCGATCCGGCCCTCGACGAGGGCCGGGAACCGCTCGCGGTTGTCCACGGCCAGGTAACGCACCTGCAGGGCGGGCAGCTTGAGCTCCTTGCGAAGCGCATCGGCAAAGCTGCGGCACAGGTCGATGGCATAACCCACCGGCTGCGTCTGTCCAGGCAGGCTGTACGAGAACGGGACCGCATCGACGCGGTAGCCGATCACCAGTTCACCGCTGCTGCGGACCTTGTCCAGGGTGCCGGCAGCGCCTGCCGGACCGACCGACAGAAGCCCCACCCACCCCAACAGGGCGACGGCCAGCCGTGCCGCCACCGACCGACGAGGCTGCCGCCCCGGCCATGAAGAATTGAACATGAAGGAATCCGCCGCCGAAGAGATGAACCGCAGGCATCGCCAGCGCGGCGATGCCTGCTCCGTACCTGAGCTGAACCGGAAGATCAGTTCAGAGGCGTCTTCTTGCCGTCCTTGTAGGTGTACAGCGTGATGGCCGGGTTCTTCAGCTCGCCATTGGCCTCGAAGCTGATCTTGGCCGTCACACCCTGGTAGTTCGTCTCCGGCAGCTTGGCCGTGTACACCTTCGGGTC
>JAFAMV010000209.1 GCA_019233055.1 Curvibacter sp. | reverse complement strand
ACACCCAGGGTGTCGAAAGCGAGCAGGGCTGCGGCCTGGGCCATGGCTTCGAGCATCAACACGCCCGGCATCACCGGCCGATGGGGAAAATGCCCGGTGAAAAAAGGCTCGTTGATGGTGACGTTCTTCAGCGCACGGATCGACTTGCCCTTCTCGAGGGCGACCACCCGGTCCACCAGGAGGATCGGGTACCGGTGCGGCAACTGCTTGAGGATCTGGTGAATGTCCATCATGGGATAACTCTTCTATCGTTCTGGCTTGGTGTTGTTGGTTTTGTTCGGATCAGTCGCCTGCTCGAGCACCTTGATGCGCTCGCGCAGACCATGCAGTTGCTTGAGCGTGGCTGCATTCTTTTCCCATTGCCGGTTGTCGTCGATCGGAAAGACGCCAGTGTACTGTCCAGGCTTGAGCAGCGAACGCATCACCACCGAAGCCGCAGAAATGTGCACATGGTCTGCCAGGGTCAGATGGCCGAGCACCACGGCCCCGCCGCCCACCGTGCAATGGGCGCCGATGGTGGCACTTCCAGCCACCCCGACACAGCCGGCCAGCGCAGTGTGCTCGCCAATCCTGACGTTGTGTCCGATCTGGATCAAGTTGTCGAGCTTCACCCCATTGCCGATGACCGTGTCCTCGAGCGCGCCTCGGTCGATGCAGGTGTTGGCGCCGATCTCCACATCGTCGCCGATGCGCACCGCCCCCAACTGCTCGATCTTTTCCCAGCGCCCCTCCACCGGAGCGAAACCGAAACCGTCGGCGCCGATGACCACCCCCGGATGGACGATGCAGCGCTCGCCCAGGCTGCAGCCTTCACCCACCGTCACACGGGAGTACAGCAGGGTCCCGTCACCGATGCGCGCACCTCGCTCGATCACGCACAGGGCTCCGATCCTCGCGCCGGGATGGATCTCGGCCGTCGGGTCGATGACCGCACTCGGATGGATCGCGGGCCCCTGGCCCGATTGCCTGGCCTGCTTCCAGAAACGGGTCAGGCGGGCAAAGTAGAGGTAGGGTTGATCAGTGACGATGCAGGCGCCCCTGGCCTGGGCCTGGGCGCGGAACTCAGGGGCCACGATCACGCAGGCTGCGCGTGTGACGCCCAATTGCTGCTGATAGCGCGGATGGCTGAGAAAACTCAGGTCTTCGGGTCCAGCGGACTCCAACGAAGCGATGCGGGAAATCGGCAGATCCGGAGGCCCCAGCAGCTCACCGCCCAGGGCCTCGACGATCTGCCCCAGGCACAGGACCACGCCTGTCACCCGGGAACTCACTTGGCGGCAGGGGCTGCGGCAGGGGCCGCAGTCGATGCACCAGCGCCAGCGGCCGACCCGTTGCCGGCCGTGGCCGCATTCAGGGCCTTGATCACCTTGTCGGTGATGTCATGCTTGGGGTTGATGTAGATGGCCTCCTGCAGGATGACATCGTACTTCTCGGTCTCGGCAACCTGCTTGACCACCTTGTTGGCACGGTCGATGACCTGCTGCAACTCTTCGTTCTTGCGCGTGTTCAGGTCTTCCTGGAACTCACGGCTCTTGCGTTGGAAGTCGCGGTCCTGATCCACCAGTTGCTTCTGACGCGTCGTGCGCTGGCTTTCGGACAGGGTGGGCGCCTCACGCTCGAACTTGTCGGATGCGGTCTTCAAGGCGGTGCGCATGTCGACCAGGTCCTTTTCGCGCTTGGCGAACTCGGCCTCCAGCTTGGCCTGCGCCGCCTTGGCCATATTGGCCTCACGGAAGATTCGATCGGTGTTCACAAAACCGGCACGGAACTCATCAGCCCACGAGGGCAGGGACAAGGCGGACACGCCCAGGACAAGCGCCAGGGTCAATTGACGGGAAATGGATTTCATTAGAAAGACGTTCCGATCTGGAATTGCAATCTTTGGATTCTATCGCCAGGAAACTTGCGCACCGGATTGGCGATGGCAAAGCGCAGCGGCCCCATGGGAGAAATCCAGCTCAGGCCGAAGCCGACTGAACTGCGCAGTTCATTGAACAGGATGCGCTCGGTCTCGCCATAGATGTTGCCCGCATCGCCGAAGGCGAAGATGCGCAGCGTCCGGTCATTGCCGGCGCCAGGGAAAGGTGCGGTCAACTCGGCGTTCATCACCACCTTCTTCGCCCCACCGACGATGGCGCCGGTCACATCGTGCGGGCCCAACGTGCCCTGGTCGAAGCCGCGCACCGAGCCCAGGCCGCCGCCGTAGAAGTTCTTGAACACCGGGAAGGGTCGACCTTCAAGCCCCTTGCCCAGACCCAGTTCGCCATTGAAGGCCAGGGTGTACTTCTTGTTCAGGGGGATGTACTGCTGGTACTGGTAATTGTTGCGCACGTAACGGGTGTCGCCGAAGGCGCCCCACTCCGAATTCAGGCGCTGATAGCGTCCACTGTTCGGCGCCAGGGCGCTGTCACGGTCGTCGCGCGACCAACCCAGCGTCAGCGGGAAGGCGGTGCTGGTGTAGCCATAGTTCTCGGCATACGCGAGGTAGGCCGCCGGGATGTTGGTGCCTGGCTGGATCTTGGTCTGCTCGCCATTGATCCCCAGGAACACGCGATCGGCCTCGCTGAAGGGGATGCCGAAACGCAGGCCCGCACCTGATGTGACAAGGCGGTAGTTGCCCCCCATGTCGGAATAGGGGCGCAAGGACCGCTGGTAGACGCTGAGCGTGCGGGAGATCCCGTCGGGCGTGAAATACGGGTCGGTGGCATCCAGCGAGATGATGCGGTTGTATTTGCTGGTGTTGACCTGCAGGCCCAGGTAGTTGCCCGAGCCGAACACATTCTCGTTCTTGATGCTGAAGGACAGCGAGATGCGGTCGGCGCTCGAATAACCCGCCCCCAGCTGGATGCTGCCGGCGGGCTTTTCGGTGACGTTGATGACAAGGTCGATCTGGTCGGGAGAACCCGGGACCTCCTGGGTCTCGATGTTCACGTCCTTGAAGAAACCCAGGCGATCGACGCGGTCCCGCGAGAGCTTGATGCGCTCGCCGTCGTACCAGGAGGCCTCGAACTGGCGGAACTCGCGCCGGATCACCTCATCGCGGGTCCGGGTGTTGCCCGCCACATGGATGCGGCGCACATAGGCGCGCCGCGACGGCTCGCCGACCAGCACGAACGACACGCGGTTGGTCTTGTGGTCGATCTCGGGCCGGGCCTCGACCCGGGCGAAGGCGAAGCCGAAATTGCCGTAATAGTCGGTGAAGGCCTTGGTGGTCTGAGCGACGTCGTCCGCGTTGTAGGGCTCGCCGGGATGGATGGTGATCAGGGACTTGAATTCATCATCCTTGCCCAGGTAATTGCCTTCGAGCTTGACGCCCGAGACCACGAACAGATCACCCTCGGTCACGTTGATGGTGATGCTGATGTCCTTCTTGTCGGGCGAAATCGCCACCTGGGTGGAGTCGATGCGGAACTCGAGATAGCCGCGCGCCAGGTAGTACGAGCGCAGGGTTTCCAGATCGGCGTTGAGCTTGGTTCGCGAGTAGCGGTCGGACTTGGTGTACCAGCTGAGCCAGCCACCGGTGTCCAGATCGAAGAGACCGCGCAGGGTCGACTCGCTGAAGGCCTTGTTGCCGACAAGGTGGATCTCGCGGATCTTGGCCGGCTCGCCTTCGACCACGGTGAAGGTCAGGTTGACCCGGTTGCGCTCCACCGGCGTGACCGTGGTGACCACGTCGACACCGTAGAGGCTGCGCCCGATGTACTGCCGCTTGAGTTCCTGTTCGGCACGGTCGGCCAGCGCCTTGTCGAAGGGGCGCCCTTCGGCCAGCCCGACCTCACGCATGGCCTTCTTCAGGGTGTCCTTGTCGAATTCCTTGGTGCCCACAAAGTCGACGTCGGCGACGGTCGGTCGTTCTTCGACGATGACCACGAGCACATCACCATTCGTCTCGAGCCGCACGTCTTTGAAAAGCCCCAGCGCAAACAGGGCACGGATGGCCGCCGAGCCCTTTTCGTCGTTGTAGGTCTCTCCCACACGGAAAGGCAGCGAGGCGAAGATGGTGCCCGGCTCCACCCGCTGCAAACCTTCGACCCGGATGTCACGCACCGTGAAGGGGTCGACGGCCCAGGCCGTGTTGGCCGCCAGGATCATGGCCGCCACGGCAGCCACTGTGCGCAAGCGAAAGCGAGTGAGTTGTTTGTTCATGAATGAGCGGCGGCCGCTGGGCCAGGCACAGCGGCCGCTCAAGTTAACCAAAGAGCCGGGTGACGTCGTTGAAGAGTGCGATGGACATCATGACCATCAGCACGGCGACCCCGCCTCGCTGCAGTCGCTCCATCCATGCATCTGACACGGCCTTGCCGGTCACCGCCTCCCAAAGATAATACATCAGGTGCCCCCCATCCAGGACCGGCAGCGGCAGCAGATTCAGCACCCCCAGACTGACGCTGATGAGGGCCAGGAAGATCAGGTATTGGGACAGGCCCATGCTGGCCGAGCGACCGGCGTAATCGGCGATGGTCAAGGGCCCGCTGATGTTGCGGATCGAGGCCTCGCCGACCACCATGCGCCCCATCATCCGCAAGGTGAGCGACGACACCTCCCAGGTCTTGACCGCCCCCTGCCACAAGCCTTCCAGAGGCTTCTTGTGGACCGTCACCCAGGCGGGCGGCGCACCGACATAGGCCCCGATGCGGGCCACCAGCCCGCCATGGCCGTCATCCTGCATCTGCGGCGTCACGCTCAGGGAGACCAGGCTGCCCTGCCGCTCCACCTGCCACAGCTGGGTCTCGGGCACGCCCTTGCTCACCGAGGCGCGGATCAGCTCCCGCAGTTGCTGCCCATCGATGATCGGCGTCGCACCGATCCGGTCCACCACGTCGCCTTTGCGCAGGCCGTCGCGCTCGGCCGGACTGCCGGGTTTGATGTCCCCCATTTCGGGCCGCGTCCAGGGCTCCAGCAGGCCGATGCGCTGGAACATCTGGTTCTCTGCATCCTTCATCGGCACGCGGGTCAGCGGCAGGCCGAACTCGCGCGTGCCGCTGTTTTCGCCGAGGGTGGTCTCGAGGCGCGCATCCTCGCCATTCAGGACGCCCTGGGTCAACAGCCAGCGCAGTTGTTCGAAGGACTCGATGGGTTCGAGCTCATCGGACCCCAAGGCCGCCCGGCGCACCGTCTCGCCCCCACGCAGGCCCGCGTCGGCCGCCAGGGAGCCGGCCACCGGACTGGCCAACACGGGCGCCGGCTCTTCGACGCCATACCAGTTGACGAAGGAATACAGCAGCACGGCCAGCAGCAGATTCGCCAGCGGCCCGGCCGCCACGATGGCGGCCCGCGACCGCAGGCTTTGCGTGTTGAAGGCCCGATGACGCTCGGCCGGATCGACCGGTGCCTCGCGCTCATCGAGCATGCGGACATAGCCGCCCAGTGGGAAGGCGCCGATGACGAACTCGGTGGGAGAGCCCTTGGGCTGCCAGCGGAACAGCACCTTGCCGAAGCCCACGGAGAAGCGCAGGACCTTGACGCCGCAGGCCACCGCCATGCGGTAGTGCCCGTACTCATGGACCGCGATCAGCACACCCAGCGCCACCACGAATGCCACCAATGTCAACATGATGCGACTCCCCGGCCCTCAGGCCTGAATACCTTGCACACGTCGGGCCGCGGCCGCACGGGCCCGGGCATCGAGCGCCAGAAGATCCTCCAGATGGGCAGGGGCTTCGGGCTGGACGGATTCCATCACGGCCAGATTGACCTGATGGATCTGATCGAATCGGATGCGCTCGCTCAGGAAGGCGTCCACCGCCACCTCGTTGGCCGCATTCAGGACCGTGGTGGTGCCTTCCGGTGCCCGAAGGGCTTCCCAGGCCAGTTGCAAGCCCGGAAAGCGGGCCCTCTGCTCGGGCGCATCGGCGGGCGAAAACGTCAATTGGGCCAGACGGCTGAAATCGAGCGCCGCCGCACCGGACTCGATGCGTTCGGGCCAGGACAGGCCATAGGCGATGGGCACGCGCATGTCCGGGGTACCGAGTTGGGCGATGATCGAGGCGTCCTTGAACTGGACCATCGAATGGATGATCTGCTGCGGATGGATCACCACCTTGATCTGCTCGGGCCGCAGATCGAACAGCCAGCGCGCCTCGATCACCTCGAGCGCCTTGTTCATCATGGTGGCGGAGTCGACCGAGATCTTGCGACCCATCGAGAAATTGGGGTGGGCGCAGGCCTGTGCCGGCGTGATCGCAGCCAGACTGGCCGGATCCCGCTCGCGGAACGGCCCGCCAGAAGCGGTCAGCAGGATGTGGTCGATGCGCCTGGACCAACTGCTCCGGTCCTCGGGCAAGGACTGGAAGATGGCCGAATGCTCGCTGTCGATCGGCAGCAACGTGGCCCCGCCCTCGCGCACCGCCTCGATGAACAGGGCCCCGCCCACCACCAGGGCTTCCTTGTTGGCCAGCAGCAGGCGCTTGCCGGACCGGGCCGCCGCCAGACAGGGCGCCAGGCCGGCCGCGCCGACGATGGCCGCCATCACCACGTCGACCTCGGCCTGCGAGGCCGCCTGCACCAGGGCCTCGGCCCCCCAGCGCACCTCGATGTCCAGGCCCTCGGCAGCCAGCCGCTCGGCCAGTTGCCGGCCATGGGCTTCGCTGGCCATCACCGCCAGACGGGGTCGGAAGGCATGGCACTGGGCCAGCATGAGATCGACCTGGGTCGCCGCCGTGAGGGCGAAGACCTCGTAGCGGCCTGGATGACGGGCCAGCACGTCGAGCGTGCTCTTGCCGATGGAGCCCGTGGAGCCCAGGATGGTGATGCGTTGTGTCATGGCTTCAGAGAAAAGAGCTCAGCATCATGGCCAGCGGCAGCGTCGGCAGCAGCGCATCGATGCGGTCCAGCACGCCACCATGGCCCGGCAGCAGGCCGCTGCTGTCCTTGGCGCCGGCGCTGCGTTTGATCAGGGACTCGATCAGGTCCCCCACGACGCTCATGGCCCCCAGGAACACCGCGGCCAGCGCCAAGAACGGCCAGCCGTGGCCGAGCAAGCGGGTATAGAGACTGGGCACGGCAGCCGCAAAATGCACATCGGCCCAGACCCAGACCACAGCCAGCAACAGCACCCCGACCAGGCCACCCCAGACGCCCTCCCAGCTCTTGCCGGGGCTGATGGCCGGCGCCAGCTTCGTGCGGGTGAACTTCAGGCCGAAGGCCCGTCCCGCGAAATAGGCCGCGATGTCCGCCATCCAGACCAGCAGCAGGATGGAGAGCAGGAAATTCACGCCGGCGATGCGGGCCTGGGCCACGGCCAGCCAGGCCACCACCAGGGCCAGCAGGCCCACAGCAAGCCTCAGCCAGCGGGGTACCCCGGGCCAACCTGCCACGCCCCGCCGCAACAGGAGCGCTCCCAGCAGCACCCAGGCGGTGCCGGCCACCGTCCAGAGCTGCGGCAGCGACTGCCCCAGCAGCCCCGACCACCAGGCGGCGCCGCAAAGGGCCAGACAGACTGCACCGCAGGCCAGGGAAGACCAGGCGGCGAGCCCGTTGAGCCGGCCCCATTCCCATCCGGCAGCGGCGATGAAGATCAGCAGCAGGGCACAGAAAGGCTGGGGCTGCGGGTAGAACAGCGCCGGCAGAAGAATCGCCAGCAGGACCAGGGCGGTGATGACACGCTGCTTGAGCATGGCTTGCCCCTCCTCAGCCCGCAGTCTGACCCACAGGCTGCGTCACAGCCGGCGTCAGTTGCTCCGAGGTCTGGCCGAAGCGGCGCTCGCGGCCGGCAAAGGCTGCAATCGCCTCATCCAGGGCGGCTTCATCGAAATCGGGCCAGAGGTGGTCGCTGAAATAGAGTTCGGAATAGGCGCACTGCCACAGCAGGAAATTGCTGATTCGCTGCTCGCCCCCGGTGCGGATCAGCAGGTCCGGATCGGGCACATGGGCCAGCGCCATGGCGCGGTCCAGCGACTGCTCGGTGATGGCCTCGCCGCATGCGGCCAGGGCCGCCGCCGCCTGGGCGATGTCCCAGCGCCCGCCATAGTTGAAACAGACGTTGAGCACCATCCGCGTGTTGTGCGCGGTCGTGGCCTCGGCCTGGGCCAGACCGGCCGCCACCTTGTCCGAGAGCCCCTTGCGCTCACCGACGAAATGCAGGCGCACCCCATCAGCCAGCAGCTGTGGGACTTCGCGCCCCAGCGCCAGGGCCAGGAGGTCCATCAGACCGGAGACCTCGTCGGCGGGGCGATTCCAGTTCTCGGAGGAGAAGGCAAACACGGTCAGCACCTGGATGCCGCGCGCAGCGCAGGCCTTCACACAGCGCCGCAGCGAATCCACCCCCTGTTTGTGCCCCGCCACCCGAGGCAGGAAGCGCCGCTTGGCCCAGCGACCGTTGCCATCCATGACGATGGCGATGTGACGGGGCTGTGCCATCACACGGCCATGATGTCCTGTTCCTTGCCGGCGACAAGCTTGTCGATCTCGGCGATGTGGCGGTCGGTGACCTTCTGGGTGTCGGCTTCGGCGCGCTTCTGGTCGTCCTCGGAGGCCAGCTTGTCCTTGACCAGCTTCTTCACCGACTCGTTGGCATCACGGCGCAGGTTGCGGATGGCGATCTTGGCGTTCTCGCCTTCGCTGCGCACCACCTTCGTCAGTTCCTTGCGGCGTTCTTCGCTCATCGGCGGCATCGGCACCCGGATGAGTTCACCCATGCTGGAGGGGTTGAGCCCCAGGTCGCTGTCGCGGATGGCCTTCTCGATCTTGGCGCCCATGCCCTTTTCCCAGGGCTGCACGCTGATCGTGCGGGAATCGAGCAGGGAGATGTTGGCCACCTGGCTGATGGGCACAGGCGAGCCGTAATAGTCGACCTGCACCGCGTCCAGCAGTGCAGGGTTGGCACGACCCGTGCGGATCTTGCTCAGGTTGTTCTTGAAGGCGACGATGGACTGGTCCATCTTGGCATCGGTGGTTTTCTTGATGTCGGCAATGCTCATGTCAATCTCCTGCAACGAACAACCGGGCACTCGGCCCGGCTGTTCTTGGGAACTCAGGCGTAGACCAGAGTTCCTTCGTCTTCGCCCATCACGACGCGCTTGAGCGCGCCGAGCTTGAAGATGGAAAACACCTTCACGGGCAGCTTCTGGTCACGGCACAGCGCAAAGGCGGTGGCGTCCATGATGCCCAGATTCTGGGCCATGGCATCGTCAAACGTGATCTTGGCGTAGCGCGTGGCGTTGGGGTCCTTCTTCGGGTCCGCAGTGTACACACCGTCCACCTTGGTGGCCTTGAGCACCAGCTCGGCGCCGATCTCGGCACCGCGCAGCGCGGCCGCCGTGTCTGTGGTGAAGAAGGGATTGCCCGTGCCGGCCGCAAAGATGACCACCTTGCCTTCTTCGAGGTACTGCAGGGCCTTGGGCCGCACATAGGGCTCGACCACCTGCTCGATCGCGATGGCCGACATCACCCGGGCCACCAGACCGGCCTTGTCCATGGTGTCTGCCAGGGCGAGCGCGTTCATCACCGTGGCCAGCATGCCCATGTAGTCGGCCGTCGCCCGATCCATGCCGACCGAACCGCCGGCGACACCGCGGAAGATGTTGCCCCCGCCGATGACCACCGCCACCTGGACACCCAGGCGGGTGATCTCGGCCACCTCCTCGACCATGCGCACGATCGTCGCACGGTTGATCCCGAAGGCATCGTCGCCCATCAGCGCCTCGCCGGACAGCTTGAGCAGGATGCGCTTGTGGGCTGGTGCGGCGAGGGTCATGGGCGGTCTTTCCAGAGGTGTGTCGGTCAACGGGAGGGTTTTCTTGTCGTCAAAAGCCGAGGAGATCAGGCGGCCGCCTTGGCTGCAGCCACCTGGGCGGCCACTTCGGCAGCGAAATCGTCGACCTTCTTCTCGATGCCTTCGCCCACCACATAGAGGGTGAAGCCCTTCACCGAGGTGCTGGCGGCCTTGAGCATCTGCTCGACGGTCTGCTTGTCGTTCTTCACGAAGGCCTGGTTGAACAGCGAGACTTCCTTGAGGAACTTCTGCACGCCACCTTCGATGCGCTTGGCCACGATTTCGGGCGATTGCACGGGCTTGCCTTCGGCCTGGGCCTTGGCGGCGTCCTCGGCAGCCTTGCCGGCAGCCACGGCACGCTCCTTCTCGATCAACTCATTGGGCACGTCAGCGCTGGTCAGGGCCACGGGCTTCATGGCGGCCACGTGCATGGCGACGTCCTTGGCAGCGGCTTCGTCACCGTCGAACTCGACGATCACGCCGATGCGGGTGCCGTGCAGGTAGCCGGCCAGCTTGGCGGCGCCGTCAAAACGCTGGAAGCGGCGGAAGGACATGTTCTCGCCGATCTTGCCGATCAGGCCCTTGCGCACGTCTTCCAGGGTGGGGCCGTAGCTGTCTTGCTCGTAGGCCAGGGCGCCCAGGGCGACCACGTCGGCGGGGTTGTGCTTGGCCACCAGTTCGGCGGCGGCCTTGGCCAGGGCCAGGAAGCTGTCGTTCTTGGTCACGAAGTCGGTTTCGCAGTTCACTTCGATCAGGGCACCGGTGGCGCCGTCGATGAAGCTGGCGACCACGCCTTCAGCGGTCACGCGCGAAGCGGCCTTGCCGGCCTTGGTGCCGAGCTTGACGCGCAGCAGCTCTTCGGCCTTGGCCATGTCGCCACCGGCTTCGGTCAGGGCCTTCTTGCACTCCATCATCGGGGCGTCGGTCTTGGCGCGCAGATCGGCGACCATGCTTGCGGTAATTGCAGCCATTTGTATTACTCCGTCATCAATTCAGTTCAAAACACAGGTCGAGGGCTAAAAAAAAGGGGGCAACGAGCCCCACTTTTTTCGCGATCGGTAAAAAGTCGCGCAGGGGCAAACTCAGGCAGCCGTCTCTTCGACTTCCACGAATTCATCACCACCTTCGGCAGCCGCCGCAGCCTTCACCACGTCGTCGACCGCATTGGCGCGGCCTTCGATGATGGCGTCGGCGATGCCACGGGCGTACAGGGCCACGGCCTTGGCCGAGTCGTCGTTGCCGGGGATCACATAGTCGATGCCTTCAGGCGAGTGGTTGGAGTCGACCACACCGATCAGCGGAATGCCCAGCTTCTTGGCTTCGGCAATGGCGATCTTGTGGAAACCGACGTCGATCACGAAGATGGCGTCCGGCAGGGCGCTCACGTCCTGGATGCCGCCGATGTCCTTCTCGAGCTTGTCGATCTCGCGGCTGAAGGTCAGTTGCTCCTTCTTGGACAGGCCGCCCAGACCGGCTTCCTGCTGAGCCTTCAGGTCCTTCAGACGCTTGATCGAGGTCTTGACGGTCTTGAAGTTGGTCAGCGTGCCGCCCAGCCAGCGCTGGTTCACGAAGGGCACGCCAGCGCGCTCGGCCTCGGCCGCGACGATGTCACGGGCCTGGCGCTTGGTGCCGACGAACAGGATGGTGCCGCGGTTGGCCGCCAGTTGCTTCACGAACTTGGTGGCTTCCTGGAACATCGGCAGCGACTTTTCCAGGTTGATGATGTGGATCTTGTTGCGATGGCCGAAGATGAAGGGGGCCATCTTGGGGTTCCAGAAGCGGGTTTGGTGACCGAAATGGACACCGGCTTCCAGCATTTCGCGCATGGTAACGGACATGAAAATTCTCCGAAGGTTGGGTCTAAAATCCAGCCCGTCCTTGTGATTTCGCGGGTAAACCCTTGAAATCACAACACCTTGATGGGACTGGTTTGCGATTTGTCTTCACTGGCGTACCAGCAAAAACCCTAAAAGTATAACACGCCAGCCTCAACCCAAAGCCCATCCAAGCCCTTCGGCCACGCCCATCCGCCCGCCCCGCCCCTTCCCCCACGACACGACCACCCCAAGAAAGAACACCGACCGGCGCCGCTTTCCATGGAAACCGCACCGGTCTGCCACCCGCATGAACATCGCCCTCATCGGCGCCGGCATCGTCGGCGTCACGACTGCATATGAACTGGCCGCCGACGGTCATCAGGTCACGGTCTTCGAACGCCATGGCGCCGTCGCCGAGGAAACCAGCTTTGCCAATGCCGGCATCGTGGCGCCCGGCTATGTCACGCCCTGGGCCGCCCCCGGCATGCCCGGCAAGGTGTTGGGCAACCTGCTGAGCCAGCATGCTGCCGTGCGCCTGGGGCCGCGCCTCGGCGGCGCCGAACTGGGCTGGATCTGGAAATGGCTGCGCGCCTGCCGCACCGAACGCTATCTGAGCAACCGCAGCCACCTGCAACAGCTGGCCTTCTACAGCCGGGAGCGGCTGCAGCTGCTGCGCGAGAGCCTGGAACTCGAATACGACCGCAGCCAGGGCTACATGGTGCTGCTGCGCAGCGACAAGGACCGGCAGATGGTGCAGGCCGGCCTGCAGGTGCTCAAGGACGCGGGCGTGCGCTTCCGCGACATCGGCGCCGAAGAGGCCCGCAAGCACGAACCCGCCCTGAACCCGGACACGGACTTCGTCGGCGCGATCCACCTGCCCGACGACGAGGTCGGCAACTGCCGCCAGTTCGCCCTGCTGCTGCGCAACGAAGCCCAGCGGCTGGGGGTGCGCTTTGAGTTCAACACCACGGTGACCCATCTGCACCCCGCGCCACGCGTCGGCGTGCAGTTGGGTGGCGAGGGCAGCCCGCGCCCCTTCGATGCCGTCGTGGTCTGCGCCGGCCTGGCGTCGGCGGCCCTGCTGCGCCCCCTGGGCCTGAAGGTCCCCCTGGTGGCCGTCCATGGCTATTCGGTCAGTGCCGCCGTGCGCGAGCCCCTCAACGCACCGCGCAGCGCGGTGATGGACGAACGCTACAAGGTCGCCATCTCCCGCCTCGGCCAGCGGGTGCGCGTGGCCGGCAGCGCCGAACTCGGGCGCTCGCTGGCCGACAAGCGCCAGGCGCCGCTGCGAACCCTCTACAAGGTGCTGCAGGACTGGTTCCCAGGCGCCGCCCGCATGGCCGCAGGGGTCCAGGAATGGAAGGGCGCCCGCCCCATGCTGCCCGACGGCCCGCCCCTGCTGGGCGCCAGCGGCGTGCCCGGCATCTGGCTCAACCTGGGGCACGGCTCCAGCGGCTGGGCCCTGAGCTGCGGCAGCGCGCGGGCCCTGGCCGACAACCTCGCCGGACGCCCACCCCAGATCGAGCTGGACGGCTTCTCCATCCAACGCTATCGCTGACAAGACAGGCCCCGACCATGCAGCGCATCCAGGCCGATCGACCGCATCCCTTGCACTCCCTGGCCGCCACACGGGCCCATGAACAGGCATGGCTGCAGGCCCTGCCGGCCCATGCGCTGATGCAGCGGGCCGGTCTGGCCGTGGCGCGGCTGGCCCTGGCCCTGGCGCCCCACGCCCGGACCTTCTGGGTGGCCTGCGGCAGCGGCAACAACGGCGGCGACGGCCTCGAGGCTGCGGCCTGTCTGCGCGCCTGGGGCGCCCGGCCGATCGTGACCTGGCTGGGCTCACCCGAACGGGCCAGCGCCGACACCCGGGCCAGCTGGCAGCGCGCGGTGGCGGCCGGCGTGCTGTTCGGTGACGAGGTCCCGGACCTCGGCCCTGACGACCTGGCCATCGACGCCCTGCTCGGCATCGGCCTGCAGGCACGCGAATCGCTGCCCGACGGCGATCCTCGGCTGCAGGAGTGGGTGGCCCGCCTCAACGGTGGCCCGGCCCCGGTCCTGGCCGTAGACCTGCCCAGCGGCTTGCGCTGCGACCAGGGTGGCAGCGCACTGAACGACTCGCAGGGCCGCCCTCTTCTGGTCCAGGCCCGCCACACCCTCAGCCTGCTGACACTCAAGGCCGGCCTGTTCACGGCCCAGGGGCGCGATGCAGCCGGCCAGGTCTGGCTGGCCCCCCTCGACCTGCCCCCGCCACAAGCGCCGGCCCTGGCCTGGCTGGGCGGGCCACCGACGCCTGGCAGCCGCCCCCACGCCAGCCACAAGGGCAGCTTCGGCGACGTGGCCGTGCTGGGCGGCGAAGGCCTGTCCAGGCGCGGCATGGGCATGAGCGGGGCCGCCCTGCTGGCCGCCCAGGCGGCCCTGCATGCCGGTGCCGGCCGGGTGTTGTGGGCCCCGCTCGAACGCCCGGCGCTGAGCTGGGCGCCCGAACAACCCGAATTGATGCTGCGCAGCCCGGAAGCCCTGGACCTGCCCCAGTTGACCGTGGTCTGCGGCTGCGGCGCCGGCCAGTCCCTGGGCCCATGGCTGATGCACTGCCTGCAGCAGGCGCCCCGCCTGGTGCTGGATGCCGACGCCCTCAACGCACTGGCGCTCGATGCCCCGGCCCAGGCTGCCCTGCGCCAGCGCCCGGCGCGAGGCCAGGTGCTGACCCCGCACCCGCTCGAGGCGGCCCGCCTGCTGAGTGTGCTGCACCCTGGCACCCGGGCCGCCGATGTGCAGGCGGATCGGCTGGCGGCCGCGCAGGCGCTGGCCCGGCATTTCCAGGCTGTCGTGGCGCTCAAAGGCTCCGGTACGGTGGTCGCCAGCCCGGAACACACCCCGGTGATCAACCCGACCGGCAATGCGCGCCTGGCCAGCGCCGGCACCGGCGATGTGCTGGCCGGCTGGATCGCCGCCAGGCTGGCCTCGGGCCTGACGGCCTTCGACGCCGCCTGCGCTGCGGTGTTCGAACATGGCCGACGCGCTGACGAATGGCCGCCGGAACACCCGCTGACCGCGCTCTCGCTGGCCCGAAGCGCCCACCCCTGAGGGTGCCACCCGGCCTCGGCATCCGGGCCGGAGGGCACCGGCACCGACGCGACAACCCGGGCCGCACCGGCCCGCAAAGCCATGCACAATGTGTCGCGCCGCCCACCCTTTGAATCAGGAGAGACCATGCCGACCCAGCAGCCCGCCACCTCGCAACTGCCTTCGATCACCCGTCCCCGCCTTCTCGGCAGACTGCTGGTCGCCACCGCGCTGCTGGCCGCCTGTGCCAGCCCGGCCCCCAAGGCACCGGATTTCTACAGCTTCGATCAACCGGCTCCCGGCAAGGCCGGCATGCTGCTGCGCTCCCAACCCCTTCCTGCAGAGCTGGGCCTCAGCGCAGCGGGCCGGCAGATGCGCATCCTCTACACCTCCACCGACGGCCTCACCGGCCAGGGCCAGAGGGTCACCTCGGGCGCGGTGTTCTACCCGGCCGGCAATCCGCCCGAGGGGGGCTGGCCCATCATCGCCTGGGCCCATGGCACCACCGGCGTCGGCGACGCCTGCGCGCCCTCGCGCAATGCGCGCAGCAAACGCGACGCCGACTACCTCAATGCCTGGCTGAAACAGGGTTTCGTGGTGGTGGCCACCGACTACCAGGGCCTGGGCACGGAAGGCCCGCACCTGTACCTGAATGCCAAGGGGCAGGCCTATGCGATGCTGGACGCGGTCCGCGCGGTGCTGGGCCGCCTCGGAGACGTCTCCAACCGGGTCATCCTGCTGGGCCAGTCGCAGGGCGGCGGTGCGGTGATCGCCACCGCAGGTTACGCGCCGGAATACGCCCCCGACCTCAAGGTGCTCGGCACGGTGGCCACGGGTGCGCCCAACATGGCCCGCAGCAACCCTTCGCCGTTCAAACCCGATGAAGTCAACCCCACGCTGGCCTACCTGATGTATGTGGCTCAGACCGTCCGGGCCATGGACCCGACGTTCGAGCCCCAGGAACTGTTCAGCGCCCGCGCGCTGCCGGTCTATGCGCAGTCCGACAGCCTGTGCATCGGTCCGATGGAGAAGGCCGTGGTGGACGCAGGCCTGACCAACGCCAACACCCTGATCCCCAGCGGCCTGCCCAAGGCCATGAAGATCCTCGGCAAGAGCCTGCAGTACCCGACGCTGACCTTGAGCCAGCCGCTGTTCATGGGCACCGGCGGCGTCGACAAGGATGTCTCCACCGAGCAGCAACTGGCGCTGGGCCGCGACGCCTGCAAGGCCGGCGCTCGCCTGGAGCAGCATGTCTACCCCGGGTTGGACCACAGCGGCACGGTGAACGCCTCGCTGGCCGACTCCGTGCCCTTCGTGCGCAAACTGCTGGCCGGCGAGGCCGTCGGCAACACCTGCGACAGCGGCCCGATCGAGAAGCCTGCCCAGCCCTGATCAGCCTCGGCCCGCAAAGGGCATCTTGGTGGCCATGACGGTGTGGAACATCACATTGGCCTCCAAGGGCAGGCTGGCCATGTAGAGCACCGACTGGCCGACGATGCCGACATCCATCAGCGGCTCGACCGCGATCTCGCCATTGGCCTGCGGCACCCCCCGGGCCATGCGGGCGGCCATGTCGGTGCCGGCATTGCCGATGTCGATCTGCCCGACGGCGATGTCGTATTTGCGACCATCCAGCGAAGCCGTCTTGGTCAGGCCCATCACCGCGTGCTTGGTGGCGGTGTAGGCGATCGAGTTCGGCCGGGGCGTGTGGGCCGAGATCGAGCCGTTGTTGATGATGCGTCCGCCCCTCGGACTCTGCGCCTTCATCACCCGGAACGCTTCGCGGATGCACAGGAACATGCCGGTGAGGTTGGTGTCGACCACATTCTTCCAGGTGGCCAGGGGCAGGTCTTCGAGCAGCACGCCCTGGGCACTGATGCCGGCATTGTTGAACAGCAGGTCGAGGCGCCCGAAGGCCCGCACGGTCTCGGTAAACAAGGCCTGTACCGAGGCCTCGTCCGACACATCGGCGGGAAACACCAGGGCCCTGTCGCCGGCACCCGATGCTTGCGCCACCGCCTCGAGGGGCTCGCGGCGGCGCCCCGTCAGCACGACACGGTAGCCCGCGCCCAGCAAGGCCAGCGCTGCGGCCTTGCCGATGCCTGTGCCGGCGCCGGTCACCAGGGCGATCGGCGCCCCATCCCCTGTCTTCTGATTCAAGATGAACTCCTCATGGATCGGTTCGGCACGCGTGCAGCGCGAGCGCGCCCGCTCAACGCCGGGGTTTGCGGCCGCCCTTGGTGGCCTTCTTCTTGACCGCTGCCGCCTTCTTGACCGAGGCCTTCAGCGCCTGGATCGGGGAACGCGGCAAGCCATCGGTCGCCGGGGCCGCATGCCCCGCAACCTTGTCGCCCGACCGGGCGGCCCGCGACTTCTTAGCCGCCGATTTGCCACCGGCCTTGCCGCTCGATGCACCGGCCATCAGCCCCTTGTCGCGGGCGGCACGGGTCAGCAGTTCATCGCTTTCATTGACCAGACGGAAGTCGATCTTGCGGCCGTCAAGGTCGACGCGGCTGACCTGCACCCGCACCCGGGCACCGATCGCGTAGCGGATGCCGGTGCGTTCACCGCGCAGCTCCTGGCGGGCCTCATCGAACTTGAAGTACTCGCCGCCAAGCTCGGTGATGTGCACCAGCCCTTCGACATACATCGCATCGAGCGTCACGAAGATGCCGAAGCTGGTGGCGGCCGTGACCACCCCGCCGAACTCTTCGCCGAGGTGCTCGCGCATGTATTTGCATTTGAGCCAGGCCTCGACATCGCGGCTGGCTTCGTCGGCGCGCCGCTCGTTGGCGCTGCAATGCAGGCCGGCGGCCTCCCAGGCGGTGGTCTCGACACTGGTTTTGCGCGGCTTGGCACTGGGCTCCTTGACGCGGGACGCCAGCCGGCGCGCCAGCTTGGTGTGGGCCTCGCCCGGGGTCGGCAGGCTGGGCAACTGGTAGCGGGTCTGCCCCAGGATGGCCTTGATGACACGGTGCACCAGCAAGTCGGGGTAACGGCGGATCGGGCTGGTGAAGTGGGTGTAGGCCTCGAAGGCCAGACCGAAGTGGCCGCTGTTGATCGGCGTGTAGATCGCCTGCTGCATGGAGCGCAGCAGCATGGTGTGGATCTGCTGAGAATCAGGGCGCTCCTTGGTCGCCTCGGCGATGGCCTGGAACTCGCCGGGCTTGGGCTCGTCGCTGATCGACAGCCCCACGCCCATGGCCTTGAGGTAGTTGGCCAGCAGCTCGCGCTTCTCGGGGGTGGGCCCTTCATGCACCCGGAACAGGCCGGGATGCTTGCCGCTGCCGATGAAATCGGCACTGCAGACATTGGCGGCCAGCATCGCCTCTTCGATCAGGCGGTGGGCTTCGTTGCGCACGCGCGGCACGATCTTCTCGATGCGGCCGTTGTCGTCGCAGACGATCTGGGTCTCGGTGGTCTCGAAGTCGACCGCGCCACGCACCCGCCGCGCAGCCAGCAAGGCGCGGTAGACATCGTGCAGGTTCAGCAGATGCGGCACCAGGGACTTGCGGCGCGTGGCCTCGGGCCCCCGGGTGTTGGCCAGGATCGCGGCCACCTCGGTGTAGGTGAAGCGTGCGTGGCTCCACATCACCGCCGGATAGAACTGGTAGGCATGGATCTCGCCCTTGGCGTTGATCAGCATGTCGCAGACCATGCACAGGCGCTCGACCTCGGGGTTCAGCGAGCACAGGCCGTTGGACAGCTTCTCGGGCAGCATGGGGATCACGCGGCGCGGGAAATAGACGCTGGTGGCCCGGTCGTAGGCATCGATGTCGATGCCCGAGCCGGTCTGCACATAGTGGCTGACGTCGGCGATCGCCACCAGCAGCCGCCAGCCCTTGCCGCGCCCGACCCGGGCCGGCTCGCAATACACCGCGTCATCGAAGTCGCGCGCATCCTCGCCGTCGATGGTGACCAGGGGGATGTCGGTGAGATCGACACGCAGGCGCTTGTCGGGCGGCCGCACTTTGTCGGGCAGTCCCTTGGCCTCGGCCAGGCAGGCTTCGGAGAATTCATGCGGCACGCCGTATTTGCGCACCGCGATCTCGATCTCCATGCCGGGGTCGTCGACCTCGCCGAGCACCTCGACCACGCGCCCCACCGGCTGGCCGTACAGGGCTGGCGGCTCGGTCAGTTCGACCACCACCACCTGCCCTGTCTTGGCCGTGCCGGTCGCCCCCTTGGGGATCAGCACATCCTGGCCGTAGCGTTTGTCTTCAGGGGCCACCAGCCAGACGCCGCTCTCCTGGAGCAGGCGCCCGATGATGGGCTGGGCCGGCCGCTCGAGGATCTCGACCACCCGCCCCTCGGGACGCCCCCGGCGGTCCGAGCGCACGATGCGGGCCTTGACCCGGTCCTTGTGCAGCACCGCCCGCATTTCATTCGGGGGCAGATAGACATCGGCTTCGCCGCCATCGCGGACCACAAACCCATGCCCGTCCCGGTGTCCCTGGACGATGCCTTCAAATTCTTCTGCAAAATTGTTCAACGACTTGCTTTGGCTAAAATTTTTGATATACAATCTAAGTCTTCCTGAGATGCCCAGGTGGCGGAATTGGTAGACGCACTAGTTTCAGGTACTAGCGAGTAACATCGTGGAGGTTCGAGTCCTCTCCTGGGCACCAAGTTTAATGAAAACGGATTGCAAAATTCGCTTTCAGAGCAAGTAAAATTGCTTCATTGATATTTATTGAGAAACCGCCCAGGTGGCGGAATTGGTAGACGCACTAGTTTCAGGTACTAGCGAGTAACATCGTGGAGGTTCGAGTCCTCTCCTGGGCACCAGGTTTCCAATAAGTAGAAAGCAAAAAGCCGCTGTTTCAGCGGCTTTTTTGTTTTTCAGGGTCCGCGCGCCCATTCACCTGCGGCCGCACAAAAAAAATGGCCCGCCGATGGCGGGCCATGTCATCACGATACCCAGACTCAGAGGATCAGATGGGCAGCGCCACCAGGTCGTGCCCTTCGGTGCCCACGATGCGGGCCCGGGTGAATTCACCCGCCTTGAGGGTCTTGCTGATCTTTTCCGGCGGCAGCAGACGCACCACGCCGTCGATCTCGGGGGCATCGGCGTAGCTGCGCCCCACCCCGCCCTTGCGGCCCAGGCCCGGTGCCGAATCGACCAGCACCTGCATCGTGGCGCCGATGCGCCGCTCGAGCCGGCGCGCCGAGACCTCTTCGGCCACCGCCATGAAACGGGCGCGGCGCTCTTCGCGCAGTTCGGCCGGCAACATGCCCGGCAGTTCGTTGGCGGCAGCCCCGTCCACCGGGCTGTAGGCAAAGCAGCCGGCCCGGTCGATCTGCGCCTCGCGCATGAAGTCGAGCAGGTGCTCGAATTCTTCTTCGGTTTCGCCGGGGAAGCCGGCGATGAAGGTGCTGCGGATCACCAATTCCGGGCAGACCTCGCGCCAGCGCTGGATGCGCTCGAGGTTTCTTTCGCCGCTGGCCGGCCGCTTCATGCGCCGCAGCACATCGGGGTGGCTGTGTTGCAAGGGCACGTCCAGGTAGGGCAGGACACGGCCCGACGCCATCAGGGGCAGGATGTCGTCCACGCTCGGGTAGGGGTACACATAGTGCAGACGCACCCAGGCGCCATGCGGCTCGGCCAGTTCGCCCAGGGCCTGCACCAGTTCCAGCATGCGGGTCTTGACCGGCTTGCCGTCCCAGAAGCCGGTGCGGTATTTGACGTCGACGCCGTAGGCCGAGGTGTCCTGGCTGATCACCAGCAGCTCCTTCACCCCGCCCTCGAACAGGGCCTGGGCCTCCTTGAGCACATCGCCGATCGGCCGCGACACCAGGTCGCCACGCATCGACGGGATGATGCAGAAGGTGCAGCGGTGGTTGCAGCCTTCGCTGATCTTCAGGTAGGCATAGTGGCGAGGCGTGAGCTTCACACCCGCGGCGCCGAAGGCATTGGGCACCAGATCGATGAAGGGGTCATGCGGCTTGGGCAGGTTCAGGTGCACCGCATCCATGACTTCCTGCGTCGCATGGGGCCCCGTCACCGCCAGCACGCTGGGGTGCATCTGACGCACCAGGCTGGCGCCGTCCTGGCCCTGCTTGGCGCCCAGGCAGCCGGTCACGATGACCCGGCCGTTCTCGGCCAGCGCCTCGCCGATGGTGTCCAGGCTCTCCTTGACCGCATCGTCGATGAACCCGCAGGTGTTGACGATGACCAGATCGGCCCCTTCAAAGGTCTTGCTGGTCTGGTAGCCCTCGGCACTGAGCTGGGTGAGGATGAGCTCGGAGTCGGTCAGGGCCTTGGGGCAGCCCAGCGACACCATGCCGATGCGGGGGGCTTTTTCGGTTTTCAGTTCACTCATGGGAAATTCGGGTCCTGGCAGGTCATGCCCTCTGGAGCCTCGTGGGACGGATGGGGCCACGGCACCTGGAATGCCAGAACCGCCTCACAGGCGGTTCATGGCGCAGGGTGTGGATTGTAGTGGGCCGGCCCATTCCAGCGGAATGGCCCGGCATCTTCAGGCCATGACCCGATGCCACGGCTCGCGACAGGCTCTGAGGACCATCTCAGCCCCAGAACTCCGCCGGCGTCTGTTCCACCACCGACTCCATCGCATCGACCACCAGAGGATCGAACTGCCGCCCACGCCGCTCGGCGATGAACCGCATCGCCTCATCGATCGGCCAGGCCTTCTTGTAGGGGCGGTCGTGCGTCAGGGCATCGAACACATCGGCCACGGCCACGATGCGGGCCACCAGAGGGATGGCATGACCGGCGAGGCCCAGGGGATAGCCTTGGCCGTCCCAGTGTTCGTGGTGCCCCCCTGCGATGTCGCGGGCAAAGGTCAGGTAGCTGATCCCCCCTTGCATTTCCTGGGCCTTGGCCAGGATCCGTTCGCCCGCGCTGGCATGCTGACGCATGATGTGCATTTCATCCGGTTCCAGCGAACCCGGCTTGTGCAGTATCCGGTCCGGCGTGCTGACCTTGCCCACATCGTGCAGCACGGCCGCCAGTCCGCCGTATTCCAACAGCTGCGAGCTCAACTCTTCGGGGTAGGCCCCCGCACGCTTCAACTCCGCCATGATCGCGTCCGTGACGCGGTGCACCCGCAGCACGTGCTCACCCGTGGTGTCGTCACGGAACTCGGCCAGGTCTGCCAGGGCCACCACGGTGGCGGTCTGGGTGCGCCGCAAGGACTCGAAGAGGGCGAGGTTTTCCACGGCTGTCGAGATGCGGTCGCAAAACAGCTTGAGCAGTTTCAACTCCTGCTCGGTCAGATTTTCCGACGGTGTGGCATAGATCACATACTGGTCCTTGGGATCGCTCAACACATGGATCACCATGCCGTCGGCATCGACATGGTGCGCATGCTGCTGCAAGGATCCCTGCACCGTCTGGACGGCGTCGGGTGAGAGCCGATCGATCAAGTCCACTTGGCAATCCTCGAACTTGCCGGTGCCCGCCACCACCGACAACTCACCCGTCTGCTGGCTGCGGACCAAGAGCAAGCCGCCCGAGCCCAGCCCGAGGATGGCCCCGACCTGATGCAGGAGGCC
The DNA here is from genome assembly GCA_019233055.1 of Curvibacter sp. GTDB lineage: Bacteria > Pseudomonadota > Gammaproteobacteria > Burkholderiales > Burkholderiaceae_C > Curvibacter. The sequence goes on along the minus strand of JAFAMV010000209.1, from coordinate 4,930 downwards.
GGAGGCAAAATCCTGCAGTGAACGGAGTTGGAACAACTGGCCCGACGCGTCGAGCACCTTCTCCAGGCCGAGCCGGCTGCGCTCCAGCGACAGCAGTGTGTCATAGGCCCTCAGCGAGGCCACCACGCTGGTGAACAACTGCCGGCTGGTCAGTTCGCTTTTGGCCTTGTAGTCGTTGATGTCGTAGTCGACGATCACCTCCTGCTCGGGGGCCATGCCCGGCTGCCCGGTGCGCAGGATGATGCGCACCAGCGGGTTGTCCAATTCCTCGCGGACGCGCCGCGTCAGGACCAGACCGGCATCCTCCGTCTCCATCACGACGTCGAGCAGGATCACTGCAATGTCTTTGTGCTGTTGCAACAGCTGGAATGCTTCGGCACCGCTGTGGGCATAGAACAATTGCAAGGGGCGCCCCCGGAATTGGATCCCGCGCAAGGCGAGCGTGGTCACATGAAGGACATCGGGCTCGTCGTCGACCACCAGAACCCGCCAGGGTTGGGCTGAACGCACGAGCGCGCCCTTGTCTTTCGATTCTTCCGGGTCATCGGCGAGCCAGTTGAATTGCTCGTCATCGGCTACAGCAACTTCCGACATGGGACTTCCTTTCATGTGGTGATGGGGGTGCCGAACTCGGTCGGCCGCACTTCGGCATGCCGATGAGAGGGGTGCGAAGGCAGAACGATCTCGAAACAGGTGCCATGCCCCGGCTCGCTCGACAACTCGATGCTTCCGCCCAATTTCTGGGCGACCAGGGTGTGCACGATGCTCAGGCCCAGACCGCTGCCGCCGCGCCCCCGGGCCGTGGTGAAGAAGGGGTCGAAGACCCGTGGCAGGTCCTCTGCGGCAATGCCCCGACCGTTGTCCCGGACGCGAAGACGCACCCGCTCCGCAGCCACCTGCTCCAACTCGATGTCGATGCGCCCCGGCACGTCGGCCTCGAAGGCATGCGCCAATGCATTGCTCAACAGATTGGTCATCACCTGGGCCACTGCACCCGGGTAGCTGTCCATCGGGAAGGTCACCCGCGCGTCCAGAACCACCTCGATCGGGCGACGCGCGTGAAGGCTGTGCAGGCTACGCAGCACCTCCTGCAAATAGGCGCCGAGCTCGAAACTGCGACGCGCCTCCGACGACTGATCGACCGACATGGTCTTGAAGCTCTTGATCAGCTCGCTGGCACGGGCCAGGTTCCGCGTGATCAGCGCTCCCAGCATCTGATGGCTCTGCATGAAATCGCTCAGATCGGTCTTGCGCAAGGCCCCCTTGGCCAGCCGCGCAGAGATCGAATCCGCCTCGTCCATCAGGTGGCTGGCGCTGGTGACGGCCACCCCCAGGGGGGTGTTCACTTCGTGGGCGATGCCGGCCACCAAGCCCCCGAGCGAGGCCAGTTTTTCCGACTGGACCAGGCTGGCCTGCGCCTTTCCCAGGTTCTGCAGCGCCGCCTCCAGGCTCACCTTTTCCTGCCGCAGATGATCCTCGAGCTGTCTCAGCCGCTGGTTGTCCGCCACCACACGGGAGGCAAAGGCCTGAAAGGCATCGCTCACAGCCGAAAGTTCATCGCGGCTGGGCAGGCGCAGGCGCCTGACCGAGTCATGGCTCAACCGGTCCTCAGGCTCGCGCAGCAGGACATGGGTGGCCCGATCCAGCTGTCCGATGTCGCGCAGAGTCGCCAGATAGAAGGCAGAAAACAGGTAGAACATCGACAGCGCAGCGAACAGCAGCCCACCGATCACGGCCCCCCGCATGCGACGGCCCTGGGTCAGTTGTTGCGCCAGATCCACGGTCAGCGCCTGGTCGATGCCGTCCCAAAACGCCTGCAGGCTCAGGGAGACTTGTTTCATTTCTGCATTCAGGGTGTCCACAGGAAACACCCGCCGTGCGAGCACCATCGACTGCCAGAGTCGCACCTGCCCCTCGATCCCGGTCAGGGCCTCCATCGCCGCCGACAATCCCTGATGGGTGGGCGCTGCCCGCAAAGCCTCGCGCCGGACGGCCAGCAAGCGTTGCTGCACCTCGTCGAGCACCTGCAGCGCTCTTTGCTCGCGCCGCTGCGGGTCGCTGCGCAATGCCACCGACAGGCTGCGCAAGCCCGCATTCAACGCCGGGCCGGTGACCGCCAGCACGTGTCCCAGATAGAAACTTTCCATGCTGGAGTCCAGGACCAGACCTGAATTGTCATAGACCCAGTCACGCAGGCCTTCGATGCAGCTCATGCCTGGCAGATCGTTGCGGGCCAGATCATCGCCCACCAGAGGACATTTCCCAGGCGCCCCTTCCAACGCCTGGATCAACTCGGGAGACATGATCAGGTCAGTTCCCCCATCCCAGGGTTGGTGGGCCAATCCCGACAACAACCGGTCACGCACCGACCGCCCCGTATCCAGCCAGGCAGGATCCGACACGGCCAGCACACTCAATTCCAGATCTGCTGCATTGACATTGCGGATCCAGGTCTGCCCGACCATTTCGACCCGGATCTGTTGGATCCGTTGGCTCAGCAGACCTTGAAGCGCAAAAGCCATGGCCCCCAGAGGAAGCAGAACGCACAGGGCCACCGTGGCGAATTTGTATTTATAGCGGCATCGGCGCATGAACCGGATGCCGGGCCACATCAACAGCCCCCATGAATCGCGCGCTTGGCGAGCGGCGTCGGGTGAAGCCAGGCCGCTTTCAGCCTCTGCGGAATCACCAGATACACCTTCAGATCGGTCTTGGCAGACCCGGCTGGCAAGCAGCCATTTCCGGAAGAACAACTCACACCTCCGATGAGACAAGCGCCTGGCAAAGATCCCTTCGGACCTGAGCTGCAGGGCATAAGCCCCCTGAGTCCACCGCGGTGTTGTGATGCCCTTCAAATCCGAGGCACCAGACGTTCGCACCTACAGTTTTTATTTTTTATTTTCCACTCATTGTGTCAAATACCTCTCAAATAAAACCATTAATTTCCGACAAATGGAAAAAAATATCTGCTCCCCAGCAGACAGGGGTGAATTCAAAATTCCATTATTTCCAATAATGATTCTTGTTTTCAATGGCGAGCATCCATTCAAGAATGCTTCTTATTTTTAATATGCCCTGGAATCAAACCTGCCATGGTCTGTGGATCTCACCCGGGCGTCGGCGTCCAGACCCAGACAAGCACCTCAGAAAGTGGTTGATCATTCACGAGACGCAGGTTGGTCTTCCCGGGGTAGGCCGCCAGGCGGGGCCCGGAGTGCGTGCCGGACCTCTCACCCCGATGGCACACCAACTCTGCCCCTACAGGATCGTCACCAGGCTCTCAACAACTCGGCCCGCCGGCAAAAAGGTGGGTCACCATCCATTCAGCGCTGCACCTGCACACAGAAGACCACCGTCCCCTGCCCGCCAGGCTGCAAGCCCACCGGCTGCTGCACTGCATCCTTGAGCGTCCACTGCAGGCTGCCGGCCTCGCCCACCACCGGTTGCTGCGTCAGGCTGCAGCCCAGCAGCCCTGTCGGCACCGCCCCGCAGCCCGCGCTCCTGAAGCTGGTGTACGCCGGCACCGCGTCTTCGATCTGGATGCGGCTCAGCGGTCCGGCCGAGCCGTTGCTGTAGCTCAACTGGTATTCCACATAGTCGCCCGGCGCCGCCTGGTTGCTCACCGCAAAGGCCAAGGTGTCGGCCGCCGTGCTCGGGCAGTTGCCCACCTTGCGCACCTGCTTGAGCAGCACCAGCGCCGCGCCCGTGCTGCTGACCGTGCTCAGGTCTTCCTTGTACTGGTAGCGGATGCTCACGCCGATGGCGATCGCCGGGGTCGGCTGGAACACTTCCATCGCCATCAGCCGCGTGCGGTCGGTGCTCAGTGCGCTGGCGTTGGCCGGGCTGAACACCCGCACCAGCAGGCAGATCTGCTGGCCCGCCACCACGTTCAGGGTCTGGCTGGGCGCAATCACCACGTCGCTGGCGTCGAGTTGGCCGTTGCAGTTGAGGTCTTGGTAGACGACGCTGTTCCAGCTCTGGCCGCTGACGCTGGGGCTGTCGGTGCTGCTCAGGCTGAGGCTGGCACTGGTGCCGGCGGTGTAGATGTGGCCGTAGGTGGCGCTTTGCCCGGGCTGCACTTGCTGGCTGCCTTCGCCTGTGAGCAGGCTCACCGGCACGTTGCCGAACAGCAGTCCGCTGTAGCTGGTGTTGGCGCCCAGGTTGAACACCAGCGCGTCACTGTTGCGGTTGTAGATGGCGCCCGCCGTGCCGCCCTGGGCGCTGACGAGCACGTAGCCCGAGGGCAGGCTCTGTTGCAGGCACACCGGCCCGGGCGGCGCGGTGCCCGTGCCCAGGCTGAAGTGGCCCGCGCCGTCGCTCTGCCCGCTGCTGTACACGGTGCCTGAGCAGTTGCTCAGGCTCAGGTGGACACCGGCCTGGCCTTGCTCGGCGCCGTTCTGTACGCCGTCGTGCGCTGTGCCGTTGCCCAGGCCGTTGTCCACCAGCACTTGGCCGCTGATGGTGAAGCCGCCGTAGCTGTTGGTGACGGTGCAGCTGATCTGGGCCGAAGGTCGGGTCACGTCTGCGCCCAGCTCGAAGCTGTTGGAGCCCAGCACGCGGGCCTGCCAGGCGCTGGTCGGGTTACCGCTCGCTGCGGCATTCTTGTCGACGCAGCTGACCAGGGTCAGCGCCCAACCCGTCGGGGCCGATTCGCTCAGGCGCAGGGCGGTGCCGGGCTGGAGCAATGCCTGGGCCGGTGCGGCCACAGCCGTGCCCGCCACCGTGGTGACCACGGTCTGGTTGGCCCAGCCGTTGTTGCCGCTGAAGGTGAAGCTGCCCACCCCGCCCACGCTGAGTTTGCTCAGGCTGAGGCTGTAGCCCACGCCCACGGTCACCATGCAGACCACGGCGTTGCCGGTGGCGGTGGCGTTGGCGTCCAGCGTGAGGCTGGTGCCGCTGAAGCTGGCCTTGCCCGTGCCCAGGCCTGAGC
>JAFAMV010000124.1 GCA_019233055.1 Curvibacter sp. | reverse complement strand
AGAGGTCTGCATGTCTTCATTGTTCGCCAAATCGAATCTTCCCGCGTTGCCCCGGGCCTTGGCCGGGCGCCGTCAGGTGCTGCGCTCGATGGGCGCCCTGGGCTTGAGCGTGGCCGCCGGCGTGGGCGCCGGCCGCGTGCTGGCCGCCGGCCGGCTGCGCCCCCTCAAGCTGGCCTGGAACGCCAACGCGGTGTGCCTGGCGCCGGTGCCGGTGGCCATCACGCGCGGCATCTTCGAGAAGAACGGCCTCGATGTCGAGCTGATCAACTACACCGGCTCCACCGATCAGTTGCTGGAATCGATCGCCACCTCCAAGGCCGATGCCGGCCTGGGCATGATCCACCGCTGGATCAAGCCGCTGGAGTCGGGCTTCGACGTCAAGCTGGTCAGCAGCTCGCACGGCGGCTGCACCCGTCTGGTGGGCTACGGCCCGGCCGGGGTCACCAGCCTGCAAAAGCTCAAGGGCAAGACGATCGCGGTCTCGGACCTGAACAGCCCGGGCAAGAACTTCTTCTCGGTGCTGTTCACCAAGGCCGGGCTGGACCCCGAGCGGGACGTCACCTGGCGCCAGTTCCCCGGCGACCTGCTGGGCGTGGCGGTCGAGAAGGGCGAGGCCCATGCGATCGCCGACGGCGACCCGAACCTGTTCGTGATCGAGCGCAAGACCAAGGGCCTGGTCGAACTGGCCACCAACCTCAGCGGCGAGTACGCCGACAAGGCCTGCTGCGTGCTGGGGGTCAGCGGCAGGCTGGCCCGCGAGGACCGCGCCACGGCCGCCGCCCTGGCGCGCTCGATCAACGAGGCCTCGGATTTCGTGGCCAACAACCCCAATGAGGCGGCGCGCATCTTCAGCCCCTATTCCAAGGTGTCGGTCGACGACCTGCGCACCGTGCTGGGCACCCTGACGCACCGGCACCATCCGAGCGGCGTGGCCCTGAAGAAGGAGATCGAATTCTTCGCCCGCGACTTCAAGCTGGTGGGCGTGCTCAAGCCCACGACCGACCCGGCCCGCTTTGCAGAGTACGTGTCGGCCGACGTGCTGTCCTGAGGAGCCCCGCCATGAACAGTACGGTGCATCCGCCCCTGAGCGTGCCGGTGGCCGGCGCGGGCTCGTCCTCGGCCTGGTGGCCTGCCGGCCTGGGGGCCGCCGTGGCCTGGGCGGCGCTCGGTGCCCTGACCCTGGTCTGGCCCAACAAGCCGGCTGGTTTCAGCGACTGGACCTACACCTCCGAGCTGGGCTGGTTCAGCCTGGTGCTGGCCGCCGTGCTCGCCCTGCTGGGCTTGGGCGGACGGCGCACCGCCCCGCTGCTGCGGCACCTGCGGCCGCTGGGGCCCTGGCTCACTGCCCTGGGGCTGGGCCTGGCCGCCTGGGAGGTGGTCACCGCCAAGCTGGGCTGGCTGCCCACCCCCTTCTTCGCACCGCCGCAGAGCCTGGCCGAGGTCTATGTCAGCGACTGGCAGCGGCTTGGCGACAGCGCCGCCCATTCCCTGGTCCTGCTCGGCGTGGGCATCGCGTCGGGTGCGCTGGTGGGCTTCGGGGTCGGGGTGCTGATGGGCTGGTCGCGCCGGGCCCACTACTGGATCCATCCGGTGCTGCGGGTGCTGGGGCCGATCCCGCCGACCGCGCTGCTGCCGATCTCCTTCTATTTCTTCCCGTCGAGCTGGTCCACCGCGGTGTTCCTGATCGCGCTGGGCACGGGCTTTCCGGTGGCCGTGCTGACCTGGTCGGGCGTGGCCTCGGTGAACCGGCAGTTCTATGACGTGGCCCGCACCCTGGGCGCCTCGGAGGCCTTTCTGGTGTTCCGGGTGGCGATTCCGGCCGCCCTGCCGCAGGTCTTCGTCGGCCTGTTCATGGGCCTGGGACATGCCTTCGCCACCCTGGTGGTGGCCGAGATGCTGGGCGTCAAGTCGGGCCTGGGCTGGTACCTGAGCTGGGCCCAGGGCTGGGCCAGCTACTCGAACATGTACGGTGCGCTGCTGGTGATGGCGCTGCTGTTCTCCGGCCTGATCTCGCTGCTGTTCGCGCTGCGCGACCGGCTTCTGTCCTGGCAGAAGGGGGTGGTGAAATGGTGAGTGCCGCCAGCGCCGCGCTGCAGGCGCCGGCCCCGGCCGGGGCCGAGATCCGCATCGAGCAGGTCAGCCACCGTTTCGATCTGCCGGCCGGCCCCTTGCCGGTGATCGAGCAACTGAGCCTGGACATCCGGCCCGGTGAGTTCGTGGCCCTGCTGGGGCCCAGCGGCTGCGGCAAATCGACCCTGCTGCGCCTGGTGGCGGGGCTGGAGCCGCCCAGTGCGGGCCGCATCCTGCACGACGGGCTGCCGGTCAGCCGGCCCGATCCCTCGCGCATCGTGGTGTTCCAGGACCCGACCCTGTTCCCCTGGCGCACCGTGCGCGACAACGTAGCCCTGGGGCCGCAGGCCCGCGGCACCCTGGCGGCCCTGCAGCCCCGGGTCGAGGCCGCGCTGCGCCTGGTGGGCCTGCAGGACTTCGCCCAGGCCTTCCCGCACCAGCTGTCGGGCGGCATGGCCCAGCGGGTGGCGCTGGCCCGGGCCATCGTCAACGACCCCAGCCTGCTGGTGCTCGACGAGCCTCTGGGCAAGCTCGACTCGCTGACCCGCCTGACCATGCAGACCGAGCTGCTGGCGCTGTGGCAGCGCCAGGGCTTCTCGGCCCTGCTGGTGACCCATGACGTGGAAGAGGCCTTCTTCCTGGCCCAGCGGGTGATCGTGCTGTCCGACCGTCCCGCCCGCATCGTGGCCGAACTGGTCAACGAGCGGCCCTACCCGCGCCACCGCGGCGATCCGCGTCTGGCCGAGCTGCGCCACCAGGCGCTGGCCCATCTGGGGCTGGACAGCAGTTGGTGAGCCTGGGCAGGTCGCGCGCGTGATCGACTGGAGCCCGACACCCGAGCAGATCAACTGGCTGCTGGGGCTGATGACCGAGGCCCAGGATGCCCTGCGCCGGGCCGTCTTCGCCCTGGGCCTGAGCGAGGCCGTGGCGGGTCAGCCGGCCTGGCCCTGGGCGCAGCGCCTGCACGGCGAGTCCATGCTGTTCGAGCCGGCTCAGGCGCGGCGCCTGCTGCTGTGCCTGGGGGCGCTGGCAGGGCTGGTGCTGCTGTCGGGCACAGCGCTGGGGTGGCGCCGGCTCCGCTGGCCGGCCCTGGGGCTGGGCTGGGGGCTGGCCCTGGCGGCCCCCTGGGGCGTGGTGCCGCAGTTGCTGGGGCCGGCCGTGCCCACCAGCTTCCATGTCAGCGACACCGGCTTCCAGGCCCATGCCATCGTCCAGGGGCAGCGCCTCTATGGCCAGCACTGCCTGCGCTGCCACGGCACCGACGGACGCGGGGAGGGCCCCGAGGCGTCCTCGCTGCCAATGTGGCCGCCCAACCTCAATGGCCGCCTGCTGTGGCAACGCCCCGAGGGCGAGCTGTGGTGGGCGGTGCACCAGGGGCTGCAGGACCACGCCGGCCGCCCCACCATGCCGGGTTTCGCCCGCCAGCTGGAGTCTGAGCAGATCTGGCAACTGCTGGACTTCCTGCAGGCCCAGGCCTCGGGCCAGACCCTGGCCCGCGAGGGGCGCTGGGAGCAGCCGGTGCGGCTGCCCGATGCTCGGGTGCGTTGCGGTGCAGACCCCCTGCCGCGCCCCCTGAGCGCCCTGCAGGGGCAGCGCCTGCTGGTGGCCGGCGCAGCCGATCAGGCACTGCCCCTGGATCCGCGTGTGTCGACCGTGGGGCAGGGCGGCGGCGCGGCGGATTGCGAGCTGCTGGCAGCGGACCGGGCCGATTTCGATCAGGCCCTGGCCGTGCTGCTCGGCCAGTCAGGCAGCGGCCTGGCCGGCCAGCAGGTGCTGGCGGACCGCCAGGGCTGGCTGCGCGCCCGGGCCATGCCGGGTCGGGCCTGGTCGGTGGCCGACCTGGTGTGCCGTTCCGGGCCCGACGCAGCGCGTGCCTCGGCGCCCGCGCCGGACCCCCTGGGGACCCTGGTGGCGGCCATGGACGCGGACCCGGTGGCCGCGCGCCGGGGCGGCTACCCGCACTGACCGGCAGCGGCCCGCAACACATGCCGAAAGTGCATGTCCTCAGCTGATTTGCTTCGTTGGCGGTGGCTGGCGGCGGGCCTATCGTGAGGACATCGACCGCTTTCCATCCCTTTCAGGAGTCCCCCATGAGTGTCCAGTTCATCGGCATGATCCAGCCGCACGAAGTCTCCGAAACCTTTTCGCGCCGGGGCCCGGTGATCGACCGCGACTTCGTGCGCGTGTTCGCCCAGGCCCACGAGCATGCCGGCTTCGACCGCATCCTGGTGCCCGCGCATGCCACCAGTCCCGACAACCTGCTGGCCGTGAGCTACGCGGCCTCGGTGACCGAGCGCATCGGGCTGTTGCTGGCGCACCGGCCGGGTCTGCAGCAACCCACCGTGACGGCACGCCAACTGGCCACACTGGACCACTACACCGAGGGCCGGGTGGCGGTGCACTACATCACCGGCGGCTCGGACGAAGACCAGCGCCGCGACGGCGACTACCTGGGTCACGACGAACGCTATGCCCGCACCGACGAGTACCTGGGCGTGCTGCGCCAGATCTGGACCGCCGACAAGCCGGTGGACCATGAGGGCCGTTTCTACCGCTTCGAGGGCGCCTGGTCCGAGGTCAAGCCGCTGCAGCAGCCGCATCTGCCGATCTATTTCGGCGGTGCCTCCGAGGCCGCCCTGCAGGTGGCCGGCCAGCATGCCGATGTCTATGCCCTGTGGGGCGAATCGCTGGCCCAGGCCGGCGATCTGGTGCGCCGGGTGCGCGCCTCGGCCGCGCGGCACGGCCGCGACATCGGCTTCAGCATCTCCTTCCGGCCCATCCTGGGCCGCACCGAGGACGAGGCCTGGGCCCGGGCCGAGCGCATCCTCGAGGACACCCGCCGGGTGCGCTCGCTGCAGGGCTTTGCCCGTGGCGGCCCGCTGCAGAGCGAGGGCGCCCGCCGCCTGCTGGCCGATGCCGCCCAGGGCGACCGGGTCGACGAGCGCCTGTGGACCGCGATCGCCCGCGAGACCGGCGGCCGCTCCAACACCACCGCCCTGGTCGGCACACCCGAGCAGGTGGCCGACGCGCTGCTGAAATACCACGAGCTGGGCATCGGCACCTTCCTGATCCGGGGTTTCGATCCGCTGCTCGACGCCATCGAATACGGCCGCGAGCTGCTGCCCCTGGTGCGCCGCAAGGTGGCTGAGCGCGAGGCTGCCCAGGCGCCTGCCCAGCTCAAGGCGGCCTGAAGGAGGCGCCATGACGGCTCGCTCTTCCACCCTCCCGGTCCTTGCGACGGGCCTGGATTCCTGCCTGCCAGCCAGGGGGCGGCCATGAACGCCCCCTTGAACTGGGGCCAGACGGCGCGCGCGCTGGCGGTCGAATTCGCTGCCCGGGCGCCGGCCCACGACCTCGATGGCAGCTTTCCCTTCCGCAATTTCGACGAGTTGCATGCGGCCGGCCTGCTGACCCTGGCCGCGCCCGTGGCCTATGGGGGCCAGGGCGCCAGCCTGGGCCAGTTGGCCGATGTGGTGGGCGCGGTGGCGCACGGCGACCCGGCCACGGCCCTGGTGCTCACCATGCAGTACATGCAGCACCGCGGCATGGGCCGGCGCCACAAGCCCTGGCCCGAGGCGCTGGCGCGGCGGGTGGTGCAGGACGCGCTGCAGCGTGTCAGCCTGGCCAATGCCCTGCGCGTCGAGCCCGAACTCGGCACCCCGGCGCGCGGCGGCCTGCCGGCCACCGTGGCGCGGCGCCTGCCCGACGGCCGCTGGCGGCTGTCGGGGCGCAAGATCTACTCGACCGGCGCACCCATCCTGCGCTGGTACCTGGTGTGGGCGCGCACCGACGACGAGCTGCCGCTCACCGGCGCCTTTCTGGTGCCCGCCGGCCTGCCCGGCATCCGCGTCGAGAACTCCTGGGACCACCTGGGCCTGCGCGCCAGCGGCAGCCACGACATCGTCTTCGAGGACGTGGTGCTGAGCGCCGATGCGCCGCTGGAGCTGCGCGTGCCTGCGGCCTGGGGGCCGGGCGATCTGCTGATGCAGGCCGAGATGGCGGCCTTCTTCGCCGCCCTCTACACCGGCGTGGCCCGGGCCGCCCGCGACTGGCTGCTGCGCTTTCTGCACGAGCGCAAGCCCAGCAGCCTGGGGGCCTCGCTGGCCACCCTGCCGAGGGTGCAGGAGCACCTGGGCCAGATCGAGGCCCTGCTGAGCGTCAACCAGCGCCTGATCGACAGCCTGGTCACCGACCTGGAGGCCGGCCTGGAGCCCAGCGCGTCGGACAGCGGCATCGTCAAGTCGGTCACCACCCACAACGCCCTGCAGGCGGTGCAGCAGGCGGTGGCCCTGAGCAGCAACCATGGCCTGAGCCGGCGCAACCCGCTGGAGCGCCATCTGCGCGATGTGCAGTGCGGTGTGGTGCACACGCCGCAGGACGACAGCGTGCACATCGCGGCCGGCCGCCGGGCACTGGGCCTCTGAGAGCCTTCCTGATTTCCCAAGGATTTCCATGACGACACGACAACTCAAATTCGGCTTCGTGCTGCACGGCGTGGGTGCCGGCTGGGGCGATTGGCGCCACGAGGACGCACTGGCCGACGGCAGCGTCAACTTCCGCTTCTATGCCGAGCAGGCCCAGTTGGCCGAGCAGGGGCGTTTCGACTTCCTGTTCGTGGCCGACAGCGTGCACATCACCGAGCGCTCCAGCCCGCATTACCTGAACCGTTTCGAGCCCTTGACGATTCTGTCGGCCCTGGCCGCGGTCACTTCCAAGATCGGGCTGGTCGGGACCGTCACCGCCAGCTACAGCGAGCCCTACACCGTGGCGCGCCAGTTCGCCTCGCTGGACCACCTCAGCGGCGGGCGGGCGGGCTGGAACGTGGTGACCTCCTGGCTCGATGGCAGCGCGCGCAACTACAGCCAGGCCGAACACTATGCCCACGATGTGCGCTACCGCCTGGCCGGCGAGCACCTCGATGTGGTGCAGGGCCTGTGGGACAGCTGGGAGGACGACGCCCTGGTGCGCAACAAGGCCACGGGCCAGTTCTTCGACCCGGCCAAGCTGCACCGGCTGGACCACCAGGGCGAGTTCTTCCAGGTCGAGGGGCCGCTGAACATCGCGCGTTCGCGCCAGGGCCAGCCGGTGATCTTCCAGGCCGGTGCCTCGGAGGACGGCAAGAACTTCGCGGCGCGCCGCGCCGATGCGATCTTCTTCCATGCCGACACGCTGGCGGAGGCCCAGGTCTACTACCGCGATGTGAAGGCCCGGGTGGCCGCCGCCGGGCGCGACCCGGCCCAGGTCTTCCTGCTGCCCGGCATCCGGCCCATCGTCGGGCGCACCGCCGAGGAGGCCGAGGCCAAGTACCGGATCGCCGCCTCGCTGGTGCCGATCGAGAACGCCCTGGCCGCCCTGGCCCGGCCCTTCAACGACCACGATTTCTCCAAGTACCCCCTGGACGAGCCTTTTCCCGAGCTTGGCGACATCGGCAGGAACAGCCAGCAGGCGGCCAGTGACCGCATCAAGCGGGTGGCGCGCGAGCGCGGCTGGACGCTGCGCCAGGTGGCCCAGTGGCATGCCGCACCCAAGCGCACCTTTGTCGGCAGCGCCGAGCAGGTGGCCGACGAGATCCAGCGCTGGTTCGAGAACGAAGGCGCCGACGGCTTCAACTTCTTCGAAGCCCTGCCCAACACCTCGCTGAAAGACTTTGTCTCGCTGGTGGTGCCCATCCTGCAGGCCAGGGGCATCTACCGCACCGAGTACCCGCACGACACCTTCCGCGCCCACCTGGGTTTGCCCGTGCCGGCCAATCGCCACACTGTGGCCCGTGAGCAGGCCCGGCATACGGCTGCTGAGTCTGTGCCTGCAGTGGCCTCCGAAGCGGTGGCGGCCTGATGGGAGCGCCTGTCCAAGAGCGGTTGCGGATCCTGAACCCGCTGGGCGAGGCGGTGGGCGAGGCGATCGCCCGGGTCGATCCCCGGCTCGAGGTGATCAACGACCGCGAGTCGCCCGGCTGGGCCCGTGCCCATGAGGTGGATGTGCTGCTCACCGCGCCCAGCCACGGCTGGCGCCAGGCGCCGGCACAGGCCCCGGCCGGCTGGCCGGGCCGGCTGCGCTGGGTGCACACCGCCTCGGTGGGCATCGACTTCTTTCCGCCCTGGCTGCTGCAGGCGCCGCTGGTGAGCTGCGCGCGCGGCGTGGCGGCGGCCCCGATCGCCGACTATGTGCTGTCCGCCCTGCTGGCCCACAGCCAGCCCTGGGCCGAGCGCCGGGTGGACAGCCCCGAGGCTTGGCGGCGCGTGTTCGAACAGACCGAGGCCGCGCCGCTGCGCCTGCTGGCCGGCCAGCACCTGGGCCTGGTGGGTTTCGGCGCCATCGGCCGGGCGGTGGCCCGGCGCGCCCTGGCCTTCGGCATGCAGGTCAGTGCGCTGCGGCGCAGCGCGGCCCCGCTCGATGAGCCGGGGGTGGCGCAGGCCCGCTCGCTGCCCGAACTCCTGAGCCAGGTGGACCACCTTGTGCTGGCGTTGCCGATCACGGCCGAGTCGCGCCATGTGATCAATGCCGAGGCCCTGGCCCATGCCCGCCCTGGCCTGCACCTGGTGAACATCGCGCGTGGCGCCCTGGTCGACCAGGCCGCGCTGCTGCAGGCCCTGGACAGCGGCCGCCTGGGCGCCGCCACGCTGGATGTGACCGACCCGGAACCGCTGCCGGCCGGCCACCCGCTCTACACCCACCCGAAGGTGCGGCTGACGCCCCACATCTCCTGGGCGGCGGGCGAGGTGCGCCATGCGACCAGCGACAAGTTCATCGCCGAGCTGCGCCGCTACCTGCGCGGCGAGCCTCTGGCCGACCCAGTCGATGCACGGCGCGGCTATTGAGGCGTGGCCACCCGCGCAGGCGTCTTCCATTCAGAACCCGATCCACCCACGATCTGTACTTTCCCATGGCATCGAAACCTTCTTCTCCGTCGCGCCGTCATCTGCTGGGCTCGGCCCTGGCCGCACCCTGGCTGTGGCAGACCGGGCTGGCGGATGCGGCCAATC
>JAFAMV010000035.1 GCA_019233055.1 Curvibacter sp. | reverse complement strand
CTCCAGGGTGTGAGCGGGGTCGGCCGGCACATCCAGGCGCCCGTAGCAGGTGCCCGGGGCGATCAGCTGGCGGGCATGGCGCACCAGCCACAGCCGGTTCATGTCAGCAGGGCCGGGTGTGCCGTGGCCAGGGCCACACCGAGGTAGCAGGCGATCTCGCAGACCTGCTGGGTGGCGCCCAGGCAGTCGCCGGTGAAGCCCTGCAGGCGGCGGGCGAACCAGCGCCCCATCCAGGCCAGGGCCAGGGCGCTGGCCAGCAGCGCGACCAGGGCCTGGGTCGGGCCCAGCCACCAGGCGCCGAGGGCCAGGGCGGGCAGGGTCCAGCCGGCGGCGACGGCCAGGGCGGCCAGGCTGATCCGGTCGGCCAGGGGCTTGCTCTTGGAGCGGGCGGTGTCGCCCACATGGGGCAGGGCGCGCACCAGCAGCAGGGGCCAGAAGCGCGACAGCACATGGCCCAGCAACAGGCCCGCCAGGGCGGTCTGCAGGCCGGCGCCGCCCAGCCAGGCGAGCAGGGCCAGCTTGGACAGCAGGCCCAGTTGCAAGGCCATGGCGCCGAAGGCGCCGATGCGCGAGTCCTTCATGATGTCGAGCGCGCGCTCGCGATCCAGGCTGCCACCCAGGCCGTCGGCCACATCGGCCAGGCCGTCTTCATGGAAGCCGCCGGTCATGAGCACCGTGGCGAGCGTGGCGGCCACGGCGGCCACCAGGGGGGTCCAGGCCTGCGGGCCCAGACCCAGGCTGGCCAGGCCGTAGCTGCCGGCGGCCAGGGCGCCGGCCAGCCAGCCCACCCCGGGGAAATGCGCTGCACTGGCACGCAGCATGGCCGGGCTGTAGCCGACCCAGGCGGCCAGGCGCCCGGTCACCGGGATGCGGGTGAAGAACTGCAGGGCCAGCAGGTAGTGGCGGAGCAGGTTCATGGCCGGTCTCGGGCGCCGGGCCTCACTGCTGCAGGAACATGCGGTAGACCGGGTTCTGCGTCTCTTCGATGTGCGGGTAGCCCAGCGTGGTGAGGAACTGGTCGAAGGCCTTGCGGTCGGCCGCCGGCACCTGCAGACCGACCAGGATGCGCCCATAGTCGGCCCCCTGGTTGCGGTAGTGGAACAGGCTGATGTTCCAGTTCGGCTGCAGCAGGCTCAGGAACTTGAGCAGGGCGCCGGGGCGCTCGGGGAAGATGAAGCGCAGCAGGCGTTCGTCCTGGGCCAGGGCCGAATGGCCGCCCACCATGTGGCGGATGTGTTCCTTGGCCAGCTCGTCGTGCGTCAGGTCCAGCGCCTCGAAGCCCTGGCGCTTGAAATTGCGGGCGATCTTCTCGGACTCGCCCTTG
The DNA here is from genome assembly GCA_019233055.1 of Curvibacter sp. Classification (GTDB taxonomy): domain Bacteria; phylum Pseudomonadota; class Gammaproteobacteria; order Burkholderiales; family Burkholderiaceae_C; genus Curvibacter. The sequence continues at coordinate 21,598 of JAFAMV010000035.1, read as the reverse complement.
CCCAGGGTGGTCAGGCCGACGAACACATGCGCACGTGCCGAGTCGCTGATGCGGTAGTTGAATTCGGTGACGTTGCGCGGGCCGCCCGGCAGGTTGCCGATGGTCTCGCAGAAGCGCCGGAAGCTGCCGCGCTCCTCGGGAATGGTGACCGCGAACAGCGCCTCGCGCTCCTCGCCCACTTCGGCCCGTTCGGCGACGAAGCGCAGGCGGTCGAAATTCATGTTGGCGCCGCACAGGATGGCGGCATAGGTCTGGCCCTTGGTCTTGTGCGTGGCCACGTACTGCTTGATCGCGGCCACCGCCAGGGCGCCGGCGGGCTCGACGATGCTGCGGGTATCGACGAAGACGTCCTTGATCGCGGCACAGACCGCATCGGTGTCGACCGTGATGAAGTCATCCACCAGATGCCGGGCGACGCGGAAGGTCTCCTCGCCGACCAGCTTGACCGCCGTGCCGTCGGAGAACAGGCCCACATCGGGCAGCGTAACCCGCTTGCGGGCGGCGACCGACTGCATCATGGCGTCCGAGTCGTTCATCTGCACCCCGATCACCTTGATCTCGGGGCGCACCGCCTTGATGTAGTTGGCCACGCCCGAGATCAACCCGCCGCCGCCGATGGCCACGAACACCGCATCGAGCTGGTTCGAGCCCAGCCCTTGCAGCTGGCGCAGGATCTCCATGGCGATGGTGCCCTGGCCGGCGATCACATCCGGGTCGTCGAAGGGGTGGACGAAGGTCAGGCCCTGGGCCTTTTCGAGCTCCACTGCGTGCAGGTAGGCGTCCGAGTAGCTGTCGCCGTGCAGCACGGCCTCGCCACCGAGGGCCTTGACCGCGTCGACCTTGAGCTGGGGCGTGGTGGTCGGCATCACGATCACCGCGCGGGTGCCCAGTTTGCTGGCGCTCATGGCCACGCCCTGGGCATGGTTGCCGGCCGAGGCGCAGATCACACCGCGCTGGAGCTGCTCCGGCGAGAGGTGGGCCATCTTGTTGTAGGCGCCGCGAAGTTTGAAGCTGAACACCGGCTGCTGGTCCTCGCGCTTGAGCAGCACCTTGTTGTGCAGGCGCCGGCTCAGGTTGCGTGCGGGTTCGAGGGCGGATTCGACGGCGACATCGTAGACGCGGGCGGTCAGGATTTTTTTGAGATAGTCGGCCGGTTTGAGTGCTTTGGCTGTCATGGCGCTGGGAGAGGTGGGTGACGTGCCGGATGCATCCTCAGGGCGGGCGCCTTGCGGAGCGAAGGGGATTCGGCAAGACGCCAATCATAGGCGACAAGAAAAAAGCCCCGAGTCCAGGGACTCGGGGCTAAATCCACCAAAGGAGGAGGTGGAGGAGACAATCGGTGCACATGAATGCATGTGCGATGGATGTAGTGTAATCATGATTTGCTGCGATGCAACAAGATATTGTGCGTCTACCGCGGTTTGTGACGTTTCAGTAGCGATATTTACGCTGCATAAGTTTTTTTGATGAGGTGAAGCATGGAGTGCACAGTCAGTTGGACAGGGCAGACAGGGGCCCGTTCGGGTATGGGTTTCGTCGCCGAGACAGGCAGCGGGCATGTTCTGATGATGGATGGCGCGCCGGATGCGGCCAAGCCTGAAAACGGCGGGCAGAACCTGGCGCCCCGTCCCATGGAGACGGTGCTGGCAGGCACAGGGGGCTGCACCGCCTATGACGTGGTGCTGATCCTCAAGCGCGGGCGCCATGATGTGCGGGGCTGCTCGGTCAGGCTGAGCAGCGAACGGGCCGAGGTGGATCCCAAGGTGTTCACCAAGATCCACATGCAGTTCACCGTGACCGGCCGGGGCATCCCTGCCTCGGCGGTCGAACGGGCGATCGCGATGAGCCACGACAAATACTGCTCGGCCAGCATCATGCTGGGCAAGACGGCCGAGATCACGACCGGTTTCGATCTGGTCGAGGTCTGAATCCCCCTCCGCCCCCATTCGGGGCGGTGCCCAGGCGCTCAAATATAGTGGGCGGTTCGCGTCATGACCTTGGCGGCCAGCCGCATCAAGGCCTTGGCGGGGGCGGGCAGTTCGGCGGCGCCGGCCGCCAGGGCATCGTTGGCGTGACGCTCCTCGTCGAGTTTCATCTGCGTGACGACGGCCCGCGAGGCCTCGTCGTCTGCCGGCAGCCGGTCCAGATGGCTTTGCAGGTGGGCCGCCACCTGGTTTTCGGTTTCCACCACGAAACCCAGGCTGACCGCGTCGCTGATGCGGCCGGCCACCAGGCCGAGCGCGAAGGCGCCGGCGTACCAGAGCGGGTTCAGCAGGCTGACCCGGTCGCCCAGATCATCCAGGCGCTGGCGCGTCCAGGCCAGGTGGTCGGTCTCTTCGCGGGCGGCCCGCTCGAAATGGGCCTTGAGCGCCGGGTTGCGGGTGCTGGCCGCCTGGGCGGTGTACAGCGCCTGGGCGCAGACCTCGCCGACATGGTTGACGCGCATCAGTGCGGCTGAAAGCGCTTTGTCGGTCGGGTCGGTGGGCGATTGGTGCTGGGACTGCACCGGATTGGGGCTAGCGCTGTGATGTTTGGCGTAAAGCGTGCGCAGGGCCGCATCGGCGGTGGCCAGAAAACGTTCCATGAAGACCATCCTCGGGGTTGGGCCGTCTCACCCATGAAAATGAGATCGGCTGGATGGTGCGCAAGTTTAGGGCTTTTGACTTGGCCGGGTTTTGATCCTAAGCAGGAAGCCGGTGATTGTGATTTGTTGCACGAGTGCAACGAAAATCCGGCCATCGCGAAGTTTGCAGGTTATTTCCTTTGCGCGGAAGCCGCGCGTCTGTTGCAATAGCGAGAACTTCCATCAAGGAGGTTGGCCCGGGGAACCGGCGGATTGCAGTCGTGGCAGCACCTTGCAGTTCTTCGAACCGGCGCCCTATGTTTAACCTTGGAGAAACTCGCAATGAAAAAATCCCTGATTGCACTGGCTGTGCTGGCTGCTTCCGGCGCCGCTATGGCTCAATCTTCCGTGACCCTGTTCGGCGTTCTGGACCTGGGCGTGGAAAGCGTCAAGACCAACGCTGGCACCATCACCGGTCTGGCTCCCTCTGCCAACAGCTCCAGCCGTCTGGGCTTCAAGGGTACCGAAGATCTGGGTGGCGGCCTGGCTGCTTCCTTCTGGCTCGAAGCCGCTCTGAACCCCTCGTCGGGCATCGGTTCTTCCGGCACCTCCACTGCCAACCAAGCTGGCGGCAACAACATCGCTGCTGGTGGCCTGACCTTCAACCGTCGTTCCACCCTGAGCCTGTCGGGCAACTTCGGTGAAGTCCGCATCGGCCGTGACTACACCCCGTCGTTCTGGAACACCGCGATCTTCGATCCGTTCGGTGCTAACAGCGTTGGCGCTACCCTGTCCAACTACACCGGCAATGGTTCCGCCACGACCTTCGTGCGCGCTTCCAACTCCATCGGCTACTTCCTGCCGAACAACCTGGGCGGCTTCTACGGCCAAGGCATGTACGCCTTCGGCAACCAAGCCAACAACGCCACCGGCACTGGCTACACCACCGGCGAAAACACCTCCAGCAACGGCCGTTACGTCGGTCTGCGCGTTGGTTACGCTCAAGGCCCGATCGACACCGCCCTGGCCTACGCCAAGACCAACTACGCCGCTGGCACGAACACCGCTTCGCTGCTGGGCACCAGCTTCGCTGCCGGCAACTTCACCGACCTGAACTGGGGCGGTTCCTATGACTTCGGCGTTGCCAAGGTCATGGCCACCATCACCAACCAGAAGCTGGACGACTTCGTGACCGCTGGCAACAGCGACTCCACCAAGGGCTGGTCGCTGGGCGTGAACGCTCCGGTCGGCGCTGGCAACGTGCTGGCTCAATACAGCGCTGTCAAGCTGGATTCCGCCAAGTCCAACAAGTGGTCCTTCGGCTACCAATACAACCTGTCCAAGCGCACTGCCGTGTACGGTATCGTTGCTCGCGTGGGCAACTCCGGTGGCGCCGCTTCGACCGCTGGTTCCTTCAGCTCGGGTTCCCTGAGCGCTGTTGGCACCACCGCTGTCAACGCCAACCAGAACTCCACTGGTCTGGACATCGGTATCCGCACCTCCTTCTAATCAAAAGCCCGCCCTTGTGGCGGGTCTTTGAGACAGAACCTGAAAGCCATCCAGCTGCAAAGCTGGGTGGCTTTTTTCATGGTGGCTTGATGGATCGACCCGGACTATTTCGGACCCGGCCGATGGCGATGGCGATGGCTCGGATCCCTGCCGAAGAGCAAGGTGCCAAGCCCGGTGTGTGCGATCCACCAGGGCTTTTACGCGTCGGAGCCGCCGAAGGCGGCGGGTGGGTCAGATCCTGTGTTCGACCACCGCGTGGCAGGCGATGCGGTGTCCTGGGCCGAAGTCGACCATGGCCGGGCGTTCGGTCCTGCAGCGCTCATTGGCGTGCGGGCAGCGTGGATGGAAGGTGCAGCCCGGGGGCGGTGTGAGCGGATTGGGCACCTCGCCCTGGACCGGCGTCCGGGCCCGCCCGGTCTGCCGCATGTCGGGGATGGCGTCGATCAGCATGCGGGTATAGGGGTGACGGGGCTCGGCGAACAGGGTGTGCTTGTCGGCCAGCTCCACCAGGCGGCCCAGGTACATCACCCCGACCTGGTCGCTGACATGGCGCACCACGGCCAGGTTGTGGGAGATGAAGAGGTAGGTCAGCCCGCGCGCGCGCTGAAGATCCTTCATGATGTTCAGCACCTGGGCCTGCACGCTCACGTCCAGGGCCGAGGTGGGTTCGTCGCAGACCAGGAATTCGGGTTCCGTGGCCAGAGCCCGGGCAATCGAGATGCGCTGGCGCTGGCCGCCCGAGAACTGGTGCGGGTATTTGTCCATGTCCTGCGGGTTGAGGCCGACGGAGCTCAGCAATTCGCCGACGCGCTGCTTCAGGGCCTGCCGGTCCCGGATCAGGCCATGCTCGTGCAAGGGTTCTCCGATGATGGCGCCCACGGTCCAGCGAGGGTTGAGGCTGGCATAGGGGTCCTGGAAGATCATCTGGATGCGCCGGCGCAGTTGACGGCCCTGGGGCTTCCTGAAGCCCGCATGGGCGTCCTGCCCTTCAAAGATCAGCTGACCGCGCGTGGGTTGGTAAAGACCCACCAGCAGACGGGCCACGGTGCTCTTGCCGCAGCCCGATTCGCCGACCAGGGCCAGGGTCTTGCCCTTCTCGATCTCGAAACTGACCCCGTCCACCGCATGCAGGATCTGGCGGGGTTTGCCCTCCAGCATGCGGTTGAGCCAGGGGGCTGAGACATCGAATGTCATCGCCATGTCATGGGCCTGCACCAAGGAAATCGTGCGCGTGGCGGGCGTCATGCGGCGGCCCCTTCGGTGGTGTGGAGCCAGCAGGCGGTCTGCGTGACGCCGACCGGGCTCAGTTCGGGGCGTTCGCTGCGACAGCGTGCGATGGCCTGGGGGCAGCGCGGGTGGAAGGCGCAGCCCGGGGGGATGGCGTGCAGCCGTGGCATGGCACCATCGATCTGGTTGAGGCGGTCGCGGTCGGCGTCCATGTCGGGGATCGACGCCATCAATCCTGCGGTGTAGGGATGCATGGGGTGGTTGATGACCTGGTGGACCGGGCCCATCTCGACAATCCGGCCCGCATACATCACGGCGACACGGTCGCAGGTCTCGGCGATCACCCCCATGTCGTGGGTGATCAGCAGCACGGCGGCACCGCGCTGGTGGCAGATGTTCTTCAACAGGCTGATGATCTGGGCCTGGATCGAGACGTCCAGCGCGGTGGTCGGCTCGTCGGCCACGATCAGTTGGGGCTCGGCAGCCAGGGCCAGGGCGATCACCACGCGTTGCCGCATGCCGCCGCTGAACTGGTGGGGGTAGTGGTCGATGCGCTGTTCGGGGGCCGGAATGCCGGTGTCGCGCAGCAGGGCGATGGCGCGCTGCCGGGCCTCGGACGCGCTCACCGGCAGGTGGGTCTGGATCGTCTCGATCAACTGCCGGCCCACGGTGTAGAGCGGGTTCAGGGAGGTCAACGGGTCCTGGAAGACGGCCCCGATGCGGCGCCCCCGGATGCTGCGCATCTGCTCGAAGCCCAGTTGGTCGATGCGCTGTCCTTCGAGCACGATCTCGCCGCCGGCCACGCGGCCAGGGGGCTCAAGAAGGCCGATGACCGCGGCGCCGGTCAGTGATTTGCCGGCACCCGATTCGCCCACCATGCCGAGGATCTCGCCCGGGGCGATCTCGAAGCTCACCCGGTCGAGGGCTCGCAGTGTGCCGCGGCGGCCAGGAAATTCGACCACCAGCTGCTTGACTTGCAAAAGGCTCATGGGGATTCCTGGCTCAGCCTCTCAGACGGGGGTTCAGGGCGTCGCGCAGCCAGTCGCCCAACAGGTTCACGCTCAGGGCGATCAGCACCAGCATCAGGCCGGGGAAGACCGTGATCCACCACTCGCCCGAGAACAGGTAGTCGTTGCCGACCCGGATCAGGGTGCCCAGCGAGGGCGAGGTGGGCGGGGCGCCCACGCCCAGGAAGGAGAGGGTGGCTTCGGTGATGATGGCGGTGGCCACCTGGATGGTGGCCAGGATCATCACCGGCCCCAGCACGTTCGGCAGCACATGGCGCACCATGATGCGCCAGGGCGCCACGCCGATGATGCGGGCGGCCTGCACATATTCCTTGTGGCGCTCCACCAAGGTCGATCCCCGCACGGTGCGGGCGTACTGGACCCAGCCGGTCAGCGAGATCGACAGGATCAGCACCCCGAAGGCCAGCGACTCCTGGGCGTTCGGAAAAAGTGCCCGTCCGACACCGGCGATCAGCAGCGCGATCAGGATGGCCGGAAAGGACAGCATGACGTCGCACAGCCGCATCAGCAGCGTGTCGACCCAGCCGCCTCTGAAGCCGGCGATCAGGCCCAGCGTGACCCCGGCCAGCATCGACAGCAGCACCGAGGCCAGGCCCACCACCAGCGAGATGCGGGCACCGTAGATCACGGCGGACAGGATGTCGCGCCCCTGGTCGTCCGTGCCGAGCAGGTACTTGGGCAGTCCGCCGGGCGCCCAGGCGGGCGGCAGCCGGGCGTCGCCCAGTTCGAGGGTGCTCAGGTCGAAGGGGTTGTGGGGCGCCACCCAGCCTGCGAAGGCTGCGCAGAACAGGCAGGCGAAGGCGACCAGGGCGGCGGCCATGGCCACGGGGGACTGCCGGAAGCTGTGGCCGATGTCGCTGTCGAGCCAGCGGGTCAGGGTGGTCTTCATGAGGCGATGGGGCTCACTTGTCGAGGCTCATCCATTTGAAGAACATGAAGTTGTCGGGCAGTTGCACGAGCTGCACCTTCTTGCTGGCGCCCCAGGCCAGGGCCTGCTGGTGCAGGGGGATGTGGCCCACGTCCGCTGCATGGATCTCGAAGGCCTCGCGGATCATCGCGTTGCGCTTGGCCTTGTCGGTTTCCGACTGGATCTTGTGGGTCAGCTCGTCGACCTTGGGGTTGCAATAGGCGCCCAGGTTGAATTGCCCCGCTCCCTTGTCGTCCACGCAGGCCATCAGCGCATTCAGGGCGTTGTGGGCGTCGTAGGTCGAAGGGGTCCAGCCCAGCATGTAGAAGCTGGTGTCGCGGCGCAGGATCTTCGGGAAATAGGTGCCCTTGGTCTCGGCCTGCAGGTTGATCTTGACGTTGATGCGGGCCAGGTTGGCGGCCACCGCCTGACAGATGCGCGAATCGTTCACATAACGGTCGTTGGGGCAGTTCATGGCCACCTCGAAGCCATTGGGGTAGCCGGCGTCGGCCATGAGCTTCTTGGCCGCCTCGACGTCGTAGGGCAGGCGTTTCATGTCGGGCTGGAAGCCGTTGATGCCTTGGCCCACCATTTCGGCCACCGGCATCGAGGCGCCGCGCATCACCGTCTTCTTGATGCCTTCGATGTCGATGGCCTGGTAGAAGGCCTGGCGCACGCGCTTGTCCTTGAAGGGGTTCTTGCCCTTCACGCTCGAGTACAGCAGCTCGTCGCGCTTCTGATCCATGCCGAGGAAGATGGTGCGCAGTTCGGGGCCGGTGATGGCCCGCGTCGAGGGGTTGTTGTTGACCCGGTCGATGTCCTGCACCGGCACCGGCTCCATCACGTCCACCTCGCCCGACAGCAGCGCGGCGACACGGGTCGAGTCGTTGCCGATGGGGGTGAAGACGATGTCGGTGGCGTTGCTCTCGATCTTGCCCCAGTAGTTGCCGTTGCGCGTGAAGGTGGTGCGCACATTGGGCTGGCGCTCGCGCAGGCGCCAGGGGCCGGTGCCGTTGGCCCGGAAGGAAGCGGCGTTTTCGATGCCCTTGCGCCGGTCCACCGGCACCACGGCCTGATTCGCCTCGCACCATTTCTTGCTCATGATGTAGACCAGGGTCAGCACGTCGGGCAGGATGGGGAAGGGGGCCTTGGTCTCGATCTCGACGGTGTGCTCGTCGATCTTTCGCACCTCTTTGAAATCGTTGGTGTAGCTCTTCATGTCCGAGCCCTCGACCTGGGTGCGGTGCATGGAGAACAGCACGTCGTCGGCGGTGAAGGGGGTGCCGTCGTGGAACTGCACGCCCTTGCGCAGTTCGAAGCGCCACACGGTCGGCGAGGTCTGTTTCCATGCGGTGGCCAGCATCGGCGTCAGACTCAAGTCCTTGTTGCGGCCGACCAGGGGCTCGTACACATTGCCGGTCACGCTGAGCTGCAGCGATTCATTGAGCGAGTGCGGGTCCATGGACAGCGAGTCGCCCTGATTCGCGACGCGGATCGTCACGCTCTGGGCGTTCACCGCGCCGACGCCGAAGGCCAGGGCCAGGGCCAGCGACAGGATGGGGGCTTTGAATCTCATGGAGCACTCCTCGGTGTGGATGGAAATAAACCGGCCTCAGGCCATCAGCGGCAGGCCCTGTTCGACCAGGCCGGCATGCAGGGCCGAGCCCAGCGGCAGGATGTCGTCGTTGAAGTCGTAGCGGTTGTTGTGCAGGTGGCCGCCGGTGCTGCCGGTGCCCTGCCCGATGCGCAGATAGGCGCCCGGCTTCACCTGCAGCATGAAAGAGAAATCCTCGGCCCCCATGCTGGGGTCCATGTCGCGGATCACCTGCGCCTCGCCGACCAGCGACTGGGCCACATCGCCGGCAAAGCCGGCCTCGGCGGCGGAGTTGATGGTGGCAGGGTAGATGCGGTCGTAGCGCACCGTGGCGGTGGCGCCGAAGCCCAGGGCGATGGCGGTGCACAGCTCGTTGAGGCGGCGCTCGATCAGGTCCTGCACCTCGGCGTTGAAGGTGCGCACCGTGCCCACCAGGGCGGCCGACCCGGGGATCACGCTCATGGCGCCCAGGTCGCCGGCCTGCATGGCGCACAGGCTGATCACCGCGCTGTCGATGCCCCGCACATTGCGCGAGACGATGCTCTGCACGGCCGTGATGATGTGGGCGGCCACCAGCACCGGATCGACCGACTGGTAGGCGTGGGCGCCATGGCCGCCGCGCCCGGTGATCTCGATCGTGACCCGGTCGGCAGCGGCCATCATGGGGCCTGGGTTGATGCCGATCATGCCGGGCGCCATGCCGGGCCAGTTGTGCATGCCATAGACCGACTCGACCGGGAAGCGATCGAACAGCCCGTCATCGATCATGGCCTTGGCGCCGGCGAAGCCTTCCTCGCCGGGCTGGAAGATCAGCACGGCGCTGCCGTTGAAGCGGCGGGTCTCGGCCAGGTAGCGGGCGGCGCCGATCAGCATGGCGGTGTGGCCGTCATGGCCGCAGCCGTGCATGCGCCCGCTGTGGGTCGAGCGCCAGGCGAAATCGTTGTGCTCGGCCATGGGCAGGGCGTCCATGTCGGCGCGCAGCCCGAGCAGGCGCCCGCTGTCGCGACGCTGGCCATGGATCACCGCCACCAGACCGGTCTTGCCCAGGCCCTCATGGATCTCGTCGACGCCACAGACCTTCAGGGCCTCGCGCACCCGGGCGCCGGTGTAGACCTCTTCGAAACCCAGTTCGGGATGGGCGTGCAGGTCGCGCCGGAAGGCGGTCAGTTCAGGGTGGAAGCGGCTGATGTGTTCGAAGACGCGGCCGGTGGCCTTGAGTCGGGGGGCGAGCATGGGAGGGTTCCAGGATTCAGGGCTTCAGTGGCCGGAGGTTGCGCTGCTGCGCAGCCGGGGGTCGACGACGAAATACAGCAGATCGACCACCAGGTTGATGAACACGAAGATCAGGGCGATCAGGCAGAGGTAGGCCGCCATCACCGGGATGTCGGCAAAGGTGACGGCCTGGATGAACAGCAGGCCCATGCCGGGCCATTGGAAGACGGTCTCGGTGATGATCGAGAAGGCGATCAGCGAGCCCAGTTGCAGTCCGGTGATGGTGATGACCGGCACCAGGGTGTTCTTCAGGGCATGGCCGAAATGGATGGCCCGGTTCGACAGCCCACGTGCCTTGGCGAACTTGATGTAGTCGGTGCGCAGCACCTCGAGCATCTCCGAGCGCACCAGCCGCATGATCAGCGTGAGCTGGAACACCGCCAGCGTCACGGCCGGCAGCACGATGTGGCGCCAGCCGTCGGCGCTCAGCAGCCCGGTGCTCCACCAGCCGAGCTGCACCACCTCGCCGCGGCCGAAGCTCGGGAACCAGCCCAGGGTCACCGAGAAGAGCAGGATCAGCAGGATGCCGATGAGAAAGGTCGGCAGGGAGACCCCCAGCAGCGACACGGTCATCATCAGCTGGCTCAGCAGGCTGCCCCGCTTCAGGGCGGCATAGACGCCCATCGGGATGCCCAGTGCCAGGGCCAGCAGGGCGGCCACGAGGGACAACTCCAGGGTGGCCGGAAAACGTTCGGCGATCAGGCGCGACACCTTGGCGCCCTGGCGCAGGCTCAGGCCGAACTCACCCTGGGCGGCATTCAGCAGGAAATGCCAGAACTGCACCACAAAGGACCGGTCCAGCCCCAGGGCCGTGCGCAACGCCTGCTTCTGCTCGGGTGTGGCGTCCTGTCCCAGCAGAAAGACCACCGGGTCGCCGACATACTGGAACAACAGGAAGGCGATCAGTGCCACCACCACCATCACGAGGACGGCCTGGATCAACCGGCGCAGGGTGAATGCGAGCATGTGTTCAGTGTTTGCAACATAGGCGTTTGATGCAGTCTAGAACAGCAAGGAGCGTGCCGAAACAGGGATTGCCTTGAGGTCCGGGGCACAGGATTGCGCGGTATGATCTGCGCCCCAAAATCGGGCATCCCACCTCGCCTCGCAGCGGCGGCGGCCGGAAGACCGGCGCCCGGTTCAGTGTGCGGCCGGTTCGGCCAGGGTCTTGAGCCGGATCGGCCCATACCAGGCATGGATGTGCGACTGGGTGTTGTCGGTGTCGGTCATCACGGCCACACCGATCAAGGGGCCTGGCGCCTCGCCATAGCAGCGCTCGAAATCGGCCCGGATGTCGCGTTCATAGCTCAGCCACTGGCCCAGATGGGCGCTGCCCGATTCGAGCACGATCTTGCGGATGCGGTCGGTGCGGGGGCTGTGCAGCGTGCTCTCCACCGGCAGCTTGTTGCTCCACACATACATCAGGGTGGCGTAGGGCATGTCTTCGCCTGTGAGCATGCGCGACAGTTCGGACATCATGCTTTCCTTGGTGGTGAAGCGGCTGTGATCGCCGTCGAAGGCGAGCATCACCCGCACCGGCGAGTCGTCGGTGTCGCGCTGCGTCATGTCGGCATTGGCGATCAGGTCGGGCACCTTCCAGGAGAAACTCAGGCTGCCCAGCCGTTCCGGCGGCACCCGGAGCATCTGGCGCAGCAGACTGGCCGATGAATCGGCCTGCGCCCGGATGGCGTCGCGGCCATCCAGTCGTTCATAGCTGAAATCGGTCGGATGCTTGCCCGGGAAGCGGTGCAGCTCCCAGGGGGCGCCCGGTATGCCCATCGGCTGCGACACCTGGGCCCACGGAGAGTCGATCGGCGAGCTTTCGTGAGGGCCTGTCGGGCCGGCACATCCGCCCAGCAGCAGGGCGAGACCCAGCAGCACGGCGGCGCCGCACCAGCGCCGGCTGGCAGCCACCGGCGGCGTGAAGGAAGAATTCGGAAACACGGCGCAAGACTCCAGGGCCCGGACCTGACGCCGGCAGCAAAAGTGTAGTGCGAGCCAGCTGCCAGGCCAATCAGGCGTAACGCTTGTTGCGCAGGTTGTTCTTCATTTCCTTCAGCAGCGGTTGCAGCGGGCTGCCGATGCGCAGGGCCACGCAGGTCGCCAGCACATCGACGATCATCAGGTGCAACAGGCGCGAGACCATGGGGCTGTAGCGGTCATAGCCTTCGGGGTGGTCGGCGGCCAGATGGATGTGGCCGGCCGAGGCCAGCGGCGATCCGCTGGCGGTGATGACGATGGTGGTGGCGCCGTTCTTGCGCGCGATGTCGGCCGAGTCCATCAGGTCGCGGGTGCGGCCCGAGTTCGAGATGATCACCACGCAATCGCCCGGCCCCAGCAGCGAGGCACTCATCACCTGCATGTGGCCGTCGCTGTAGGCGATCGAGGTGATGCCCAGGCGGAAGAACTTGTGCTGGGCATCCTGGGCCACGATGCCGGAGTTGCCGACGCCGAAGAACTCGATGCGCCGCCCGGTCTTGTAGGTGGCGGCGATGGCTTCGGCGGCCTTTTCGAGTGCGGCGGTGCTGGCGTCGTTGCGGTATTTCAGAAAGGCCGCCACGGTGTTGTCGATCACCTTGACCAGCACGTCGCCGGTCTTGTCGTCGGCGTCGACGCTGCGGTGGATGAAGGGCACGCCCTCGCTGACGCTGCCGGCCAGCTTGAGCTTGAAGTCGGACAGACCGTCATAGCCCATGCTGCGGCAAAAACGCACCACGGTGGGCTTGCTCACATGGGCGCGGTAGGCGAGCTCGCTGACCGGCAGGTTGGCAAAGGTGCGCGGGTCGTTCAGGACCAGCTGCGCCACCCTCTGCTCGGCGGGCGCGAGCGAGGGCATGGAGGCTTTGATGCGGTCGAGCATGGTGCTGGCTTTCAACGGGCAAAAAAAGGCGAATTCATCCCATCCACCCCGCAGCGTACAGCAAGGGCAAGCGACCGTTGCCGCCGCAACCCAGCAGGCCGTCCCAGGATGCCGCGCAACGGGCTCGGCCCGGCCGCAGGCATCGTCCCCCTGGGGGCTGAGCCCTGCGGCTCCGGGCCTGCCTGCGCAGGCCTGGACAGGGCGAAAAGCGTCCGCGTCTCATCAGATGGCCGCGGAGCAGGCCGTTCCAGGATGCCGCAGAGCGGGCTCGGCCCGGCCGCAGGCATCGTCCCCTTGGGGGCTGAGCCCCGCGGCTCCGGGCCTGCCTGCGCAGGCCTGGACAGGGAGAAAAGCGTCCGCGTCTCATCAGATGGCCGCGGAGCAGGCCGTTCCAGGATGCCGCGGAACGGGCTTGGCCCGGCCGCAGGCATCGTCCCCCTGGGGGGACGGCGCCGAAGGCGGCTCAGGGGGGGACCTATCACGCCTCTTCGCTCCAGCAATGCCCATCGCGGGCGATCATGGCGCTGGCTGCACTGGGACCCCAGGTGCCGGCCGCATAGGGGCGCGGCGGCGCGAAACCGGCATCCCAGTTCTCGAGGATCGGCTGCACCCAATGCCAGGCCTCCTCCTGCTCGTCGCTGCGCACGAACAGGTTGAGCCGGCCGTCGATGACGTCGAGCAGCAGGCGTTCGTAGGCGCCGACGCGCTCATTGCCGAAGCGCTTGTCGAAGTCCAGATCGAGCTGCACCGGCGCCAGGGTCTGGGTGGCGACGCTGCTGCCGCCCAGATGCGCGCCGGTGTTGCGCTGCGCCTGACCCTCGGCCAGCAGGTGCAGCTCGAGTCCGTCGCGGGGCTGCAGGTTGATCACCAGCTTGTTGGCGGCGCCGATCGGGGCCTTGAAGATGGGGTGCGGGGTGGGGCGGAAATTCACCACGATGTGCGCCTCGCGCGAGGCCAGGCGCTTGCCGGTGCGGATGTAGAAGGGCACGCCGGCCCAGCGCCAGTTCTCGATCTCGGTGCGCAGGGCGACATAGGTCTCGGTGCTGCTGCCGGCCGGCACGCCGGCTTCCTGCAGATAGCCCGGCACCGCCTTGCCGCCGCTGTTGCCGGCGCTGTACTGGCCGCGGATCACATGCTGGGACAGGGTCTCGGGCGTCCAGGCCTTGAGTGAGCGCAGCACCTTGAGCTTCTCGTCGCGGATGGCGTCGGCATGCGCATTGATCGGCGGCTCCATCGCGATGGCGCACAGCAGTTGCAGGGCATGGTTCTGCACCATGTCGCGCAGGGCGCCGGTGCTGTCGTAGAAATTGCCCCGCTTCTCCACCCCCAGGTCCTCGGCGATGGTGATCTGGATGTTGGCGATCGTCTCGCGCCGCCACAGCGGCTCGAACAGGGCGTTGCCGAAACGCAGCGCAAACAGGTTCTGCACCGAGGGCTTGCCAAGATAGTGGTCGATGCGGAACACCTGGCGTTCGCCGAACACCCGCGCCACGCTTTCATTGATGGCGCGGTTCGATTCGAGGTCATGGCCCAGCGGCTTTTCCAGCACCACACGGGTGTGGGGCGTGTTCAGTCCGGCGGCCGCCAACTGCTCGACCACGGTGGTGAACAGGCCGGGCGCGGTGGCCACATACATCACCACGGTGGCGGCCTGGCGTTCGGCCAGGGTGGCGGCCAGACGCTGGTAGTCCTCGGCCTTGGACAGGTCCATGCGCACGTAATGCAGCAGCGCGGCGAAGCGGTCGAATTCGGCCGCGCTGGGCTGCTTGGGGCCCTCGACATCGCGGAAGCGGGAGGCGATCAGGCTGCGGTATTGCGCATCGCTCAGGTCGTCGCGCGCCACGCCGATGATGCGTCCGCCCTCGGGCAGGCTGCCGTGACGGAATGCCTGGAACAGGGCCGGCATGAGCTTGCGCCACGCCAGGTCGCCGGTGCCGCCGAACAAAATCAGATCGAAACCCGCAGGCTTCACAATGTCAGTGGTGCTTTGCATGGCTGGCGAATGTAACTTGGTTTCCATAGATCTGTCAAAAACATCCGAAATTCAGCCGAATCCTGGGTGCTTCATTGAGAAGTTTTTGTAATCAAGTTACCATTCCGGCCGCCAAAGCGAGAGACAACCTTTTTCTCAGGACAGCATGAACCAACTCGACGCCCTCCGACAGTTCACCACCGTGGTGGCAGATACCGGTGATTTCAAGCAGATCGGCGCTTTCCGGCCGCAGGACGCCACCACCAACCCGTCGCTCATCCTGAAGGCGGTCCAGAAGCCCGACTACCAGCCTCTGCTGGCCGAGACGGTGCAGCGTTTCCGCGGCCAGCCGCTCGACGAGGTCATGGACCGGCTGCTGGTGCGTTTCGGCCGCGAGATCCTGTCGCTGGTGCCGGGCCGGGTGTCCACCGAGGTCGATGCCCGCCTGAGCTTCGACACCCAGGCCACCGTGGCCCGGGCCGAGCGCATCATCGCCCTCTACCGTGCCGAGGGTCTGCCGGTGGAGCGTGTGCTGATCAAGATCGCCGCCACCTGGGAGGGCATCCAGGCTGCCGCCGAACTCGAGCGCCAGGGCATCCGCACCAACCTCACGCTGCTGTTCTCGTTCTGCCAGGCGGTGGCCTGCGGCCAGGCCCGCGTGCAACTGATCTCGCCCTTCGTGGGCCGCATCTACGACTGGTACAAGAAGTCGGCCGGCGCTGCCTGGGACGAGGCCGCGAATGCCGGCCTGCAGGATCCCGGCGTGAAATCCGTCACCCAGATCTACGAGTACTACAAGCATTTCGGCATCGCCACCGAGGTGATGGGCGCCAGTTTCCGCAACCTGGGCCAGATCCTGGCCCTGGCCGGCAGCGACCTGCTGACCATCGCCCCCGAGTTGCTGGCGCAACTGGCGGCCAGCGAGGCTCCCGTGGCCCGGGCGCTGGATCCTGAGGCCGCCCGGCAACGCAGCCTGCAAGCGGTGAGCTACGACGAGGCCGGTTTCCGCTACGCCCTCAATGAAGACGCCATGGCCACCGAAAAACTGGCCGAAGGCATCCGCGCCTTTGCCGCCGACGCGGTGAAGCTCGAAAAGCTGATGCTGGCCGCCTGAGAACGGCCCGGCCCGCACCGGGGCTGCACCCCGGTGGCCTGGGCGCCCCCTGACCACTCCACCCTTCTTCCAAGGACCGTATGAAGCTGCGTCCCCGCTGCGACGAGACCCCCGCCTGGCAGGCCCTTCAATCGCACCACCAGCGCCTGGGGCGCCACTTCGACATGCGGGCCGATTTTGCGGCCAACCCGAAGCGTTTCGCCCACTTCAGCCAACACGCGCCGCATGTCTTTGCCGACCTGTCGAAGAACCGCATCGATGCCGAGGCCGAGGCGCTGCTGATGCAACTGGCGCGCGAGTGCGGCCTGGAGGCGCATCGCGACGCCATGCTGGCGGGTGAGCCGATCAACAGCACCGAGCAGCGTGCGGTGCTGCATGTGCTGCTGCGCAACCAGCCGGCGGCCCATGCACAGGCGGTGCTCGAAGGGGCGGTCGCCGAGGCGGCCATGCCCGAGGTGAATGCCACGCTGCAGGCCATGCTCGACTTTGCCGAAAGCATCCGCGCCGACGAGGGCATCACCGACGTGGTCAACATCGGCATCGGCGGCTCCGATCTGGGGCCGCAGATGGCGGTGGTGGCTCTGCAGGCCCATGCCCTGACCGGCAAGCGTTTCCATTTCGTCTCCAATGTCGACGGCGACGAACTCGGCGAGGTGTTCGGGCAGATCTCGCCTGGGCGCACGCTGTTCCTGGTGGCCTCGAAGACCTTCACGACGCGCGAGACCATGACCAATGCGCTGAGCGCCCGGCGTTGGTTTCTCGAGCAGGGCGGGCAGGATGTGGGGCGGCATTTCGTGGCCCTCACCACCAACCTGGAAGCCGCCGCGGCCTTCGGCATCCGCACCTGCTTCGGCTTCCGGGACTGGGTGGGCGGGCGCTATTCGATGTGGTCGGCGATCGGCCTGCCGCTGGCCATCGCGATCGGCGCTGCCGGGTTCCGGGCGCTGCTCGGCGGCGCGCATGCGATGGACCTGCACTTCGCACAGCAGCCCCTGGAGCGCAACCTGCCGGTGCGCCTGGGTCTGCTGGATGTCTGGTACCGCAACTTCCAGGGATTCACCAGCCGCAGCGTCGCCCCCTATCACCATGGCCTGCGCCGCCTGCCGGCCTACCTGCAGCAGCTCGAGATGGAGAGCAACGGCAAGAGCGTCGATCTGCAGGGCCGGCCTCTGGGCTACAGCACCTCACCGGTGGTCTGGGGGGAGCCGGGCACCAACGGCCAGCATGCCTTCTTCCAGATGATCCACCAGGGCACCGACATCGTACCGGTGGAGTTCATCGCGGTGCGCGAACCGGCCCACGACCTGCCGGGCCACCATGCCCAGCTGGTGGCCAACGCCCTGGCCCAGGCCCAGGCCCTGCTGCTGGGGCGTGCCGATGCCGGCGGGCACCGGAATTTCAGCGGCAACCGGCCCAGCAGCTTCTTCGTGCTGGAGCGCATGGACCCGGCGTCGCTCGGGGCCCTGGTCGCCCTCTATGAGCACCGGGTCTTCGTCAGCGGCTCGATCTGGGGCATCAACAGTTTCGATCAGTGGGGCGTCGAGTTGGGCAAACAATTGGCCCAGGACCTGCAGCCCCGCCTGGCCAGCGGCGACACCAGCGGACTGGACGCCTCCACCGCCGGCCTGCTGCGGCAGTTCCGGCCGCGCTTCTGAAGGACTGCAGGGCTGGCTGGCCGTCCGCCATCGGGAGCGCCGATGTTCAGGCTTGATCGGGCAGCCTCAGGCCCACGCGCAGACCACGCGGCCGCAGGGCCTGGGCGAAAGCCTGTCCGTGATGGCGCTGCGCGATCTCTTCGACGATCGACAGGCCCAGGCCACAGCCGCCGGCCTTGTCGCTGCCGCGCCAGAAGCGCTGGAACATGTTGGGCAGCTGCTCGACCGGGATGCCGGGGCCGTCGTCATCCACCGAGAGTTCGGCGCCACGCCCCGGCGCGGCCTGCACCCGCACCGTGACGACGCTGCCGCTGCCGGCATAGTGCAGCGCGTTGTCCAGCAGATTGCTCAGGGCTTCACGCAGCAGCAGCTGGTTGCCCTGGATCTGGTGGTGGTCCTCGCCGTCGTAGCCGAGGTCGACACCGGCGGCCAGGGCGCGGCCCATCCATTCGCGGGCCACGTCACGGGCCAGCACGGCCAGGTCGAGTGGCTGCATGTCCACCGTGGTCTCGGAGCGGGCCAGTTGCAGCAACTGGTGCACCAGGTGGGCGCTGCGCTGGGCGGCGGCCCGGACCTTGACCAGTCGTTCGCGCGCCGGGGAGTCCTGCATCTCGTGCAGGGCCAGGTCGGTCTGGCCGATGAGCCCGGCCAACGGGGTGCGCAACTGGTGGGCGGCGTCGTTGAGGAACTGCTTCTCCTTGATCTGCCCCTGGGCGACGGCGGCCAGCAGCCGGTTGATGGTGCTGGCCAGCGAATGCACCTCCTGGGGGGCGGAGCTGAGGGCCACGTGGGTGAGCTGATCGTGCCCGGGCTGGGGGCTGGCACCGATCATCTCGATCTGGGTCTCCAGGCGTTTGAGCGGCTGCAGGCCGCGCAGCACGCCGGCGTAGACGAGGGCGCTGAGCACCAGGCCCATGAGGCCCATGGGCAGGAGGATCTTCTCGAGCAGCTCATGGGCGATGCGCTGTCGCACCGCCAGGCTCTGCGCCACCTGGACGCGCAGGCGCTGCTTGCTCTTGGCCGAGCCGTAGTCGACCTCGAGGGATGCCACCCGCACCGGCTTGTCGTCGATCATGCCCGGGTAGAGGACGGCCTCGCCGGATTCGGTGAAGGTGGATTCCGGCGGCGGCGGCAGTTGGGCATTGCCCAGCAGAAAGCGCCCGGGCGGCGACGACACCATGTAGCTGATGCGGTCGGTGGGGTCCTGTTCGAGGATGTCCTGGGCGGCTTTCGGGAAGTCCACCAGCAGGCCGTCACCGATGGGCTTGATCTGGCGTGCCAGGGCCTTGACCGACTGGGTCAGGGTCTGGTCGATGCCGCGCTCGCCGTTCTGCAGGGCCACGCGCCAGGCCAGGAAACCACCGGTCAGCCACAGCACCAGCTGCGGCAACAGCAGCCACAGCAGCAGCTGGCGCTTGAGCGAAACCCCAGGCAGCAGACGCGAGCCCGACATGGTGTACCAGCCCTTCAGTGGGCGGGCTTCTCGAGCATGTAGCCCAGGCCCCGGATGTTGCGGATGTTCAGGTGCGAGGGGTCGAGCTTCTTGCGCAGGCGGTGCACATAGACCTCCAGGGCATTCGAATTCAGTGGCGCCGCCGCCTGCCCGGGTTCGGGCGGGACGGCGCGCCAGGCGGCCAGTACATCGTCGCGGGTCACCACCTCGCCGCAGCGGTTGACCAGCAGCTCCAGCAGCTCCCACTCGCGCTGGGTCAGCTCCAGATCCTCTTCGGCGAGGGTGGCGCGCCGCGCCTGCGGGTCGATGCGCAGGGGGCCCACGCTGCTCCAGTGCGCGCCGGCATTGGCGACCGCCTGCGAGAAGGCGGGCAGGCGGGCCCGCCGCAGCATGGCCTGCAGCCTCGCCTGCAGCTCGACCATGTTGAAGGGCTTGGTCATGTAGTCGTCGGCCCCGGCGTTGAGCCCCTGCACCCGGTCGTCGAGGCCGTCCCGGGCGGTCAGCACCAGCACCGGCAGGCCACCGAGCCGGTCGCGGGCCCAGGGCAGCAGGGTCAACCCGTCTTGCCCGGGCAGGCCCAGGTCGAGAATCATCCCGTCCACGCCCTGAGCGTCCAGCACGGCCTGCGCCTCGGGAACACTGCGGGCGCTGCGCACCTGGTAGCCCAGTTGCAGGAGCTGGCCGGTCAAGGCGTCCAGCAGGAGTTCGTCGTCTTCAACGATCAGGATGGTGATCATGGATTGAGCATATCAAAGCCGACAAAAGGTCATTGATTGGAGATTAGGGGTAACTCCCGATGAGTGCAATCCTTAAATTAATTAAATTAATGAACGCAACGGGTCAATGGACACGCCCGAGTGCAAGACATTGGATCAACTACAAACTGGAGATGAGGGCATGTTCAAGTTGTCGAAACTCGCCGCAGTGGCGATCGCAGTCGGTGCCGGTCTGGCGGCCCATGCGGGTGAAGTCGAAGTGCTTCACTACTGGACTTCGGGCGGCGAGGCCAAATCGGCCGCCGAGCTGAAGAAGATGATGCAGGCCAAGGGCCATACCTGGCGCGATTTCGCGGTGGCCGGCGGCGGCGGCGACAGCGCCATGACGGTGCTCAAGAGCCGTGTGGTGTCGGGCAATCCGCCCTCGGCCGCCCAGGTCAAGGGGCCGGCCATCCAGGAGTGGGCCTCGGAAGGGGTGCTCGCCAACATGGACGGGGTGGCCAAGGCCGAGAAGTGGGACGAGTCGCTGCCCAAGGTGGTGGCCGACGTCATGAAGTACAAGGGCAGCTATGTGGCCGCACCGGTCAATGTGCACCGGGTCAACTGGCTGTGGGGCAGTTCCGAGGCGCTGAAGAAGGCCGGCATCGCCAGCATGCCCAAGACCTGGGATGAATTCTTTGCCGACGCCGACAAGCTCAAGGCGGCCGGCCTGGTGCCGGTGGCCCATGGCGGTCAGAACTGGCAGGACTTCACCACCTTCGAATCCGTGGTGCTCGGCGTGGGCGGCGCCAAGTTCTATCAGGATGCCCTGGTCAAGCTTGACGACAAGGCCCTCACCAGTGACACCATGAAGAAGTCGCTGGAGACCTTCCGGCGCGTCAAGTCGTACATCGACCCCGGCTCGCCGGGCCGCGACTGGAACCTGGCCACCGCCATGCTGATCCAGGGCAAGGCCGGCTTCCAGCTGATGGGTGATTGGGCCAAGGGTGAGTTCCTGGCCGCAGGCAAGGTCCCGGGCAAGGACTTCATGTGCGCCGCCGCCCCGGGCACCGCCAACAGCTTCACCTTCAACGTCGATTCCTTCATTCTCTTCAAGCTCAAGGACCCGGCGGCGCAGAAGGCCCAGAGCGACCTGGCCGCCGCCATCATGAGCCCCGAGTTCCAGGAGGTGTTCAACCTCAACAAGGGCTCGATCCCGGTGCGCCTGGGCATGAAGATGGACAAGTTCGACGACTGCGCCAAGCTGTCGGCCAAGGACTTCGTCGACACCGCCAAGACCGGTGGCCTGGTGCCCAGCATCGCCCATGGCATGGCCGTGCCGCCCGCCGCAGAAGGCGCGATCAAGGATGTCGTGAGCCAGTTCTGGAACGACGACAAGATCTCGGTGGCCGACGCGATGAAGAAGATCGCCCAGGCAGCCAAGACGCAGTAATCCCTCCCCGGGGCATTTCCGCCCCATTCCCTCGCAGCCAGTCCAGCCACACCGGCGGCCCCTGAAAAGGCCTGCCGGTTGGGCGAAGCCTTGCCGGTCGACAGACAGGCAGGCGGGACCCTGCGCGATTTTCGATGCAACCCAGAACTGATGGAGACCTGAAGATGAAACAACCTACTCTTGCATTGGTGGCCGCGGCCGCCATGGTGGTGGCGGGCACGGCGGCCCGTGCCGAGGACGCCGCGCCGCTGTCGGACGCGACCACGCAGCAGATCCAGGCGGTGGTGAAGAAGGCG
>JAFAMV010000222.1 GCA_019233055.1 Curvibacter sp. | reverse complement strand
CGCTGATGGCCCGTGCCGGGTCGCCCCCGGCAGACCGGCCCCCGGATCCAGACCATGACCCTGATTTCTTCCGCAGCGTCGGCTGGCGGCGTGCAGGTGCAGCCGCTGTCGGCGCACATCGGTGCGCTGATCCACGGCGTGTCATTGCAATCCCCACTTTCGGCCGAGGCCGTGGGGCAGATCCGCCAGGCCCTGCTGCGCTGGAAGGTGGTGTTCTTCCGCGACCAGGCGCTGAGCCATGCGCAGCAGATTGCCTTCGCGCGCCAGTTCGGCGAGCCGACGGTGGGCCACCCGGTCTTCGGCCATGTCGACGGCCACCCTGAGCTGTACTCGATTGCCAAGCACCGCACGGCCAATCGCTTCGATGGCCCCGGCGAGCTGCGCCCCTGGAGCGGTTGGCACACCGATGTCACCGCCGCCGTCAACCCGCCGGCGGCGTCGATCCTGCGCGGTGTCGACATTCCGCCCTATGGCGGCGACACCCAGTGGACCAATCTGGTGACGGCCTACCAGAAGCTCTCGGAGCCCTTGCGCCGCTTCGTCGATGGCCTGCGGGGCATCCACCGCTTTAGCGCCCCGCCGGGGGCCACCGCCACCGAGGCCTACCGCCAGCTGGTGCAGAACCACCAACTGGTCAGCGAACATCCGCTGGTGCGCGTGCACCCCGAGACCGGGGAGCGGGTGCTGTTCGTGAGCCCTGGCTTCCTGAAGAGCCTGGTGGGCTTCTCGCCACGGGAAAGCCGGCATCTGCTGGAGCTGCTCTGGGAGCACATCCTGCGCCCTGAATTCACCGTGCGCTTCAAATGGGAGCCAGGGAGTGTGGCCTTCTGGGACAACCGGGCCACGGCCCACCTGGCGCCCAGCGACATCTTCGACCTGGACTTCGATCGCCAGCTGTACCGGGTGACCCTGGTGGGGGATGTTCCGGTGGGGGTGGACGGCCGGCCCTCGTCGGCCCTCGAGGGCGATCCCCTGCTGGCCGTGCACGCGGCGGCGCACTGAACAGGACCCTGGCGCCAGGCCCGGCTCACTTTCAACCCCGGACGCGGGCAGTCCCTGCCCATGATCAAAACCATTGGCTGGAGAGCACATGGCGGACAGTCTGAACATCAACCGAGGGCACTCGGACACGGGCGCTTCGCCCGACCTGGAGGCCGATGTGCTGGTCCTCGGCGGCGGGCCTGCCGGGTGCTGGGCGGCGGTCAGTGCCGCAGCCCAGGGCGCCCGCGTGCTGCTGGCGGACAAGGGCTTTTGCGGCACCTCCGGGGCGACGGCGCCTTCGGGGACCAATGTCTGGAGCGTGCCCCCGGATCCTCAGGCCCGGGCCGCCGCCAAGGCCAGCCGTTTCGAGCTGGGCGGCCGGCTGGCGGAGCCCGCCTGGATGGACCGGGTCCTCGAGCAGACCTGGACGCTGGTCCAGCATTTGCAGGCCTGGGGCTATCCCTTCCCGCTCGGGCCCGATGGGCGCACCAGCTATGTGTCCCTGCAGGGCGCCGAATACATGCGCCTGATGCGTCGCCGCGTGAAGGAGTCGGGAGGCCGCATCCTGGACCACAGCCCGGCGCTGGAACTGCTGGTCGACGAGGCGGGCGCGGTGTGCGGCGCCGCCGGCGTGAAGCACCCCGGCGGCGAGCCCTGGCGCGCCAGGGCGGGCGCGGTGGTCATGGCCACCGGGGGCTGTGCCTTTCAGAGCCATGCCCTGGGCTGCGATGTGCTGACCGGCGACGGGCTGCTGATGGGGGTGGAGGTCGGGGCCGAACTCTCCGGCATGGAGTTCTCGAATGCCTATGGACTCGGGCCGGCCTTCTCCTCGGTGACCAAGTCCCTGTTCTACCGGTGGGCGACCTTCTACCGGGCGGATGGCACGGTGATCGAGGGGGCCGGCTCCAGCCGGGGGCGCTGGCTGATCGCCCGCACCTTGCAGACCGAACCGGTGCTGGCGCAACTGGACCAGGCCGATGCACAGGTCCAGTCCTGGATGCGGGCCACGCAGAAAAACTTCTTCCTGCCCTTCGACCGCATGGGCATCGATCCGTTCCGGCAGCGCTTTCCGGTCAGTCTGCGTCTGGAGGGCACCGTCAGGGGCACCGGGGGGCTGGATGTGGTCGATGACCGCTGCAGCACCCGGGTGCCTGGGCTGTTCGCCGCCGGCGACGCGGCGACGCGGGAGCGCATCTGCGGTGGTTTCACCGGCGGTGGCAGCCACAACGCGGCCTGGGCCCTGTCCTCGGGGTTCTGGGCCGGGGCCGGCGCGGCGGAGCATGCCCGCCGACATCGCCGCCCCATCGCCGGGCCTGTGAGCGGTGCGGCCTCGGTGGCCTTGCGCAGGGCGCCGGGCCGGGGCCATGCGGGCTGGCGGCCGGAGGAGGTGGTGCGGGCGGTGCAGGACGAGGTCTTCCCCTATGCCAAGAACTGGACCCGCCAGGCCGAGGTGCTGACGCCCTCGCTGCAGCGGCTCGATGCGGTGTGGGCGCGGCTGCGCGAGGGCCCGCCGGCGGACGGTTCTTCCCTGCTGAAGGCGCGCGAGGCGGCGGCCATGCTGGCCACGGCCCGCTGGATGTACCGCAGCGCCCTGGCGCGCCGCGAGAGCCGTGGCATGCACTACCGCGTGGACCACGTGGGCAGCGACCCTGCACAGCGCCAACGCCTGATCAGCAGCGGTCTCGACGAGGTGCGGCTGCGGACGCAGGCGGTGTCGGACGGATGGGAACTGGCGTCGCTGGAGGCCACGGCATGATCGAATTCATCAGCACCCAACGCTGCACCGGCTGCAACATCTGCGTGCAGGTCTGTCCTACCGCGGTGTTCGAGGCGGTGCCGCAAGACCGGCCCCGGCTGGCGCGTCAGACCGACTGCCAGACCTGCTTCATGTGCGAGCTCTACTGTCCGGAAGACGCCCTGTATGTGTCTCCGCTGGCAGACAGGGTCGAGAACCTGGGCGAGATCGACGGCCTGTTGCAGGCCCAGCTCGGCAGCTACCGCCGGGCCATCGGATGGGGTCGGGGGCAGGCGCCTGCGGCCCTGCAGGACCGCAGCCAGGAACTGCTGGCGCAGGCGCATTGAGGACAGCCCCCGGGCCGCCAGCCGCCGCGCCGGCGGCCGGGTCGATCAGAACGGCGTGCTGCCCGACAGGCTGATGCGCTTGAGCACCCGGCGTTCCGAGGGGTCGAACTCGGTGCGGCCATGCAGCGTGATCTGGTTGTCCCAGTAGACGATGTCGCCCACCTGCCATTGGTGGCGGTAGGCAAAGCGCTCCTGCAGCAGGTGCTCGCGCAGTCGGGCGATCAGGGCGGCGCCGGCCACCGGGTCGTAGCCCACCAGTTCGACCTCGGTGCTTTCGTCGAGGTACAGGGCCCGCAGGCCGCTCTCGGGGTGGGTGCGCACCAGCGGGTGGGCGACCCAGGGCGTCAGGGCCTCGATGTCGGGGCTGCGGTACAGCGGGCGTTTGCCGTCGGGCAGGGGATGCCTGCTGCGCAGGAAGGGGTTGTAGGTGATCAGTTGCAGGTCGTCGATCTCGCGGCGGGTGGCGTCGTCGAGCGCGTCGTAGGCCAGCGCCAGGTTGCGCCAGGTGGTGTCGCCGCCAAGGCTCGGCACTTCGAGGGCCAGCAGCAGCGAGCCTGCCGAGGGCTGGGGCGTCCAGTGGTGGTCGGCGTGGGCCGGCAATTCATGGTTGCCCAGCAGCCCGTCGTCGACATTGGACACCCGCACCACCTCGGGCGTGTTGCCGTAGGGGTCGGAGCCCAGCACCGGGGCGTTGCGGGGGGCGGCGAAGATGGTACCGAAATGGCGCGTGAAATCGAGGAACTGGCTGTCGTCGGGCGTCTGGCCCGAGAACACCAGGATGTGGTGCTTGCGCAGGGCTGCTTTCAGGGCCAGCACCTGGGCGGCGCTGGGGCGTTCACGCACGTCCAGACCGCTGACGCGGGCCCCGAGGGGGGCTTGCAGCGGCGTGATGTGCAGCCGGCCCAGGTTGCGGGCATCGAAACGGGCCGGGGTGTCATGGATCTCGGGGCGAAGGACAGCGGACATGGCGCTTGGGCCGCACAGCGGCAGTGGAGTGAATGGACATGCTGCGGGCCGATCCGGCCCGGCAGCGTCGGGGTTCAGGAGCGGGACTCAGAAATGCCAGCCGTAGCTGACGCCGAGGATGTTCTCTGCGAGGCGGACGTTGGCATTGCCGCCGCCGAAGCTCGGCGGGATCGAGCCGCTGCCGTTGACCGTGGTGCCCAGGCCGCGCTCATAGAAGCCGGTGATCTCCGAGCCGCCGGGCAGGGTCCAGGTGGCCCCCAGGCTCAGGTGGGTGCGGATCACGCCAGGGGCGAGGATGTTGAAGAAGGTCTCCGAGGCGGGCACCACCTGGCTGCTCTGGCTGGCGCCGGCGCGCAGCACCAGGTCCGGCCTGGCCTTGTAGACGGCGCCGAACTTGAGCACCTTGGCATCGCGCCAGCCGAAGCCCGGCGAACTGCCCAGCGGCTGGCCGGCGAACAGGCTGGCGGCCGAGTCGCCGACGGCGGCCACCTGGCTGTAGCGGATCACCTGGTAGTCGCTGGAAAGGGTCAGCGCGGGCGTGACCTCCCAGGCCACACCGAGGCCGCCGTTTTCCGGGATGTCGAAGCTGCCGCCG
Organism: Curvibacter sp.; assembly: GCA_019233055.1. GTDB lineage: Bacteria > Pseudomonadota > Gammaproteobacteria > Burkholderiales > Burkholderiaceae_C > Curvibacter. The sequence continues at coordinate 13,528 of JAFAMV010000222.1, read as the reverse complement.
TGGGCGAACAGGCCGCTGTATTTGCTGAAGCGCCCCGAGATCTTGGAGGCCCAGGTGGCACCCAGGGTCAAGCCCGGGGCCACCTTGCCGGTCCACCCCAGGTGCAGACCGGCCCCGGTGCTGCTGTCATCGCCCTGGTCACTGACCTGGCTGGGGGCCTGGGAGAAGCTGCTCAGAAAGCCCAGGCCCTTGGCCGAGAAGCGCTGGTAGGCCAGGTTCAGGCCCAGGCCCAGGCTGTGGGATTCATTGAGCCGGTAGGCCACGGTGGGGCTGATGAAGAGCTGCTCGAGGTTGACGCCGGCGCTGCCGGTGGCGCCGAACCGGGCGAAGGGGCTCTGGGCGTAGTCGGTGTTGAGGCCGCCGTTGCCATAGACCGCCAGTGCGCCGGACCACCGGGCATCGATCTGCCGGGTGTAGGCGAAATCGGGCAGGAAGAAGTTGCGCGCGCCGTCGCCGCTGTAGCTGGCATCGGGGGCGGCACCATTGCCGACGATGTCGGCGCTGCGCCGGGGGCTGAACCAGGTCAGGCCAAGATCCAGGCGATTGCCGACGGCGGTGATCCCGGCCGGGTTGATGGCGGCCACCAGACCGTCCTGCGGCAGGGCGATGCCCACGCCGCCGGCCCCCTGGGAGGCTTCGCCATAGCCGTTGGAGAAATAGCCATTGGTGGCCTGGGCCGCCAGCGGGCTCAAGGCCAGGGCCAGCCAGCCCAGCGGGCGCAGGGCGGATCGGAATGGTTGTGCAGGCAGACGCATGGACGGCTCAAGGGATCGGGGTGGAGATGCCGACGATGCTAGGTGGCCCTGGCGCCCGGCCCAAGCTTGAAATTCAGATAAGCACATGCAGGCCCGCAAAGTCGGGGCCCGGATCGGGCGGAGGGCCTTGATGCAGCACAAGCGAAAGGCGGTTTTTGGGGGGCGGATTTTGTGCTGGATCAAGCCCGGGAGATCTGGCCGAAAGCGGCTTTGCATATCTGAATTCAGCGCAATCGCGCAGCGCCGGCCTCGTTAAATTCGCGCCGTTTCAACCCTTCAGACTGGATCGTCACATGAGCTTCTATCAGGACTTTCATGACAAGCAGGCCATCGAGGCATGGCACCAAATTCCGCGTGAGCCGTACCGGACCTTCGACCTGAAACGGCTGTCACCGACCCTGGGCGCCGAAGTGCGCGGGCTCGATCTCAGCCAGCCCCTGAGCGACGAGCAGTTCGCCGAAGTGCGCCGCGCCATCGGCGAAAACCTGGTGCTGGCCTTCCGCGGCCAGAAGCTCGACCTGGAGTCGCACAAGCGCTTCGCGGGCCGCTTCGGCACGCTGCACCGCCACCTGCTGGCCAAGAGCCGGGTGGTGGCCGGTGGCACCGACGACCCCGAGGTGCTGGCCTGGCGCACCGGCCCCCAGTCGCGCTACACCGCCGGCGATGCCTGGCACCACGACGTGTCCTGCGATGCGCATCCGATCTGGGGCTCCTTCCTGCATGTGACCCGCCTGCCCGAGTCGGGCGGGGGCGACACCGCCTTCGTCAACCTGGTGCTGGCCTATGAGTCGCTGTCCGAGCCGTTCAAGAGATTCCTGGACGGCCTGACCGCGATCCACGACGGCTCCACCGCCTGGACGGCCGGCTACGGGGCCCAGCCCGAGCCTGGAAAGACCTTCCCGCAGAGCGAGCACCCGGTGGTGGCCACCCACCCCTTCACCGGGCGCAAGTTCCTGTTCGTCAACGAAGCCTTCACATCGCACATCGTGCAGCTGGCGCGCCATGAGAGCCAGGCCGTGCTGCAGACCCTGTACCGCCACATCGAGCGCAACCTGGCCTTCCAGGTGCGGGTGCACTGGGAGCCGGGCACGCTGCTGTTCTGGGACAACTGGGCCACCGTGCACCACGCCGTGTGGGACTATTTCCCCGAGGAGCGCTGGGGCGAGCGGGTGTCGGTCTCGCTGGGCCACGGCCCGAAGGCCTGAGCCCGGTTCAGACGCGCCCCTTCCAGGGCACCAGCCGGGCCTCGACCCGGCGCATGACCCAGTCGAAGGACCAGGCCACCGCACCGATCAGCAGGATGCCCATGACCACCAGGTCGGTGCGCAGGAAGTTGGAGGCGTTCAGCACCATCTGGCCCACGCCGACGGTGGCGGCCACCATCTCGGCCGCGACCAGGGTGGTCCAGCCGAAGCCGATGGCGATGCGCAGACCGACCAGGATCTCCGGCAGCGCCGCCGGCAGGATCACATGGCGCAGGGTCTGCCAGCGCCCCGCGCCCAGCGAGGCCACCGCATTGAGCTGTTCGGTGCTGGCGCTGCGCACACCGGCCTTGGCCGACAGCGCGATCGGCGCGAAGCAGGCCAGGTAGATCAGCAGCACCTTGGACAGCTCGTCGATGCCGAACCAGATCACGATCAGGGGCAGGTAGGCCAGCGGTGGCAGCGGGCGGTAGAACTCGAGCAGCGGGTCGAGCAGGCCGCGGGCCGTGCGGCTCACGCCCATGGCGATGCCGGCCGGCACCGCCGTCAGCACCGCCAGGGTGAAGGCGCCGAAGACGCGCAGCGCGCTCCATTTCAGGTGCACCCACAACGGTTCTCCGCCCTGGATGTGCCCGGCCCAGGCGTCGAGCAGCGCCCGCCAGACCGCTTCGGGCGGCGGCAGGAACAGCGGCGGGACCCAGCCGGCATGGGTGGCGACCCACCACCAGGCCAGCAGACCGAGCACGCACAGGGCGCTGATCCCGCGGCTCTGGCCGCCGCCCAGGGTGCGGAAGGGGGCGACCGCCGGCGGCAGCGGCCGCTGCGCGCTGGGCGACGCCGGGGTGTCGGGCGACGGTGGTGTCTGTGGTGTCTCGGGTGGTTCGGGCCGGACGAGGGCGGCATGACGGCTCATGTCGAGGTCTCCGCAGCGGGGTGGATCCATTCGAGCACCCGTTCGCGCCAGGCGATGAAGTCGGGGCTGGATTTGACGCGGCGGGCCTTCTGCCCACCGAGGTATTCGCGGCTGAAATCAAGCCGGTGCTGCTGTGCGATGCGGCCGGGGCGCGGGCTCATGAGGATCAGGTGCGAGGCCAGGAACAGCGCCTCCTCGACGTCGTGGGTGATGAAGAAGACCGTCTTGCCGCTGCGCTGCCACAGCTGCAGGATCAGTTCCTGGATCGATTCGCGGGTCAGTACGTCCAGGGCGCCCAGGGGCTCGTCCATCAGCAGCACCTCGGGGTCGGCGGCCAGGGCCCGGGCGATGCCCACGCGTTGCTGCATACCGCCCGACAGCTGCCAGACCGGCGAGCGGGCATAGGCCTGCAGGCCGACCTGCTCGAGTCTTTCCAGCGCCCGGGCCTCGCGTTGCGGCCGCGACAGGCCCCGCAGGCGCAGGCCCAGGGCCACGTTGTCGATCACATTGAGCCAGGGCAGCAGGGCGTGCTTTTGGAACACCACGCCGCGCTCCGCGCCCGGTCCGGTGACACGTTGTCCATGCAGGTGGATGCTGCCGCTGGAGGCCTCGGTGAAGCCGGCGATGCAGTTGAGCAGGGTGGTCTTGCCGCAGCCCGAGGCGCCGAGGGCGACCACGAACTCGCCGCTGGCGATGTCGAGGTCGACGCCGCCCAGCGCCCATTCCTGGCGGTCGACTCCGGCATAGCGCACCTGCAGGTCGCGGATGCTGAGCCCGCGCGTCAGCAGCGGTGCATCCGCCGCCGCCGGCTCATTTGGCACGCGCGACCCAGCTCGGATTGACGCCGACCGAGTAGTCGGCCAGGGTGCTCTGCAGGGTGCCCTGTTCTTTCAGGAAGGCTGCCGTGGCCGCCAGCGACTGGGCCGCCACCGAGCTCTTGCCGCCGCCCAGCCACTGCGGACCCGCCTGCGCCGCCGGCGGCACGAAGGCATACAGCGCCAGGCTGGCGGGCACGCTGGCCGCCTCGGCACCGCTCCACTTGGCCAGGGCCTTGACCTGGGCCGAGTCCACGGTCCAGGCGGCACGGTTGGCGGTGTAGCTCTTGTCGGTGTCGGCCAGCAACTGCACGAACTGGGTCAGGAAGGCGTCGTTGTCGCGGGCGAAGGCCCGGGTCACGGCCAGTGCATCGAAGGTCGCCTTGCCGGTCTTGGCCGCGATCTGGCCCGAGGAGATGATCTGGCTGCCGTTTTGCTTGACCTTGGCCAGCACCGGATCCCAGACGAAGGTGGCGTCGATGTCGCCGCGCTCCCAGGCCGCCAGGATCTCGGGCGGGCGCAGGTTGAGGATCTTCACATCGCGCGGGTTCACGCCGGCGTCCTGCAGGGCCACCAGTGCATGGAAATGGCTGGTCGAGACGAAGGGTACGCCGAGCTTCTTGCCTTTGAGGTCGGCCAGGCTCTGGATGCCGCTGCCCTGGCGTGCGATCAGCGCCTCGGCTTCATGGATGTTGTCGAGGATCCAGAAGACCTCGATCTCGACGCCTTGCGACAGCGCGGCGGCCACCGGCGAAGAGCCGGCCTCGCCGATCTGGATGGCGCCCGAGGCCAGCGCGCGCGCCACTTCGGCGCCGCTGCCCAGCTTGCGGTAGGTGACCTTGTAGCCGGTGAGCTTCTCCAGTGCCTGGGTCTCCTGGGCGTAGCGCCAGGGCACGACCATGTCCTGGTAGCCGATCACCACTTCACGGTTCTGGGCCAGGGCGGCCTGGCCCAGGGTGCTGGCCAGCAGGACGGCCAGACTGGCCAGGGTGGTACGGCGATGGATCATGGTGTGGTGCTTTCCTGATTGAGAGAAGAGGCGCCGGCCGGTTGGCTGCGGGCGCACCGAAGTCTAGAAACAGCCAGGCCTTTTGCATGCAAGCAATCCGTGCGTCCATATGCGGATTCCGACTAAGCCGGCCTGCATCGCGAGCCTTCTATCCATAGTCGAAAAGCTTCTTTCCCGGGCGGCGCAGGCCGCGCAGAATCGGACCACGTCTCCCGGTCCTTTCGGACCGTTGCAATCCCCCGGTCCCGTGCCGGGGGATTTTTTCAACCGGGCAGCCTGGCCTGCCTCCGGGTGGTGCTGCCCGGGTTCCAGACCATCGCAGCCCATGAAAATCCTGTCCCCGCTTCTGCATCGAATGGCGAGCCGTCCCGGCCGCCGCAATCTGTTGGCCGCCGCCCTGTCGGTCGGTATGGCCTGCCTGGTGCCGGGCCAGGCCGCCCGCGCGGCCGAGGCCCTGCAGGTCATCCGCATCGGCACGCCCGAACTGGGCAGCGGCACCCACCCCTTTCCGGGCGGCAATCCGCTGTCGGTGCTCAAGGCCCGGGGCTGGCTCGAGGACGAGTTCAAGGCCGACCACATCCGCGTCGAGTGGACCACCTTCCGGGGCGCCGGTCCGGCGGTCAACGAGGCGCTGGCCGCCAAGCAGCTGGACCTGGTGTTCCTGGGCGACCTGGCCTCGGTGATCGGCAAGTCGCGCGGCCTGCCGACACGCCTGATCGCGGTGGTGGGGCGCAACTCCAACAGCTACCTCGCGGTGGCGCCCGGCTCGGACATCAAGGGCTTTGCCGACCTCAAGGGGCGCAAGGTGTCGGTGCTCAAGGGCACGGCCTACCAGCGGCCCTTCGATGCCTTTCTGGCCGAGGCCGGTCTGACCGAACGCGATCTCAAGGTGGTCAATCTCGACTGGCCCGGATCCAAGGCGGCGGTGGCCAACCACGACATCGATGCCACCTTCGGCGGCGCCGACCTGCACCTGCTGACCGACAAGGGTGTGACCCTGCCGGTGAGCACCAAGGGCAAGGGGCCGGCCTTCAGCATCTACGGTTCGCTGCTGGCCACCCAGGACTTCATCGACCAGTACCCGCAGCACACCGCACGCATCGTGCGGCAGTTGGTGCGGGCCTCGCAATGGGCCAGCGAGGAGGGCAACCGGGCGGCGCTGCTGCAGCTCTGGGGTGAGCAGAGCGGGCAGGGCGAGGCGGTGTTCAAGGCCGACTTCGAGGGCGAGTCGCTCAAGGCCCGGCATTCGCCGCGCATCGATGAGGCAGCGGTCACCGTCTACAAGCAGGTGGTGGCCGACGGCCTTCGCCTCGGCCTGATCCGCCAGGGCGTCGACGTCGACGCCTGGGTGGCGCCCCAGTTCGTCGAGGCCGCGCTCAAGGAGCTCAAGCTCGAGAAATACTGGCCGCTCTACGACCGCAACGGACGGGGTCAGCCATGAGCCGAGACAGCCGTCCCAACTTCATCTTCATCGTCGCCGACGACCTGGGCTGGGCCGACCTCAGCGTCTACGGCCAGACCGACTACGAGACTCCGCACCTGGACCGGCTGGCCGCCCAGGGGGTGCGTTTCACCCAGGCCTACTCGAACTCGGCCGTGTGTTCCGCCACCCGCTTCGCGCTGATCACGGGGCGCTACCAGACCCGCCTGCGCGGCGGGCTGGAGGAGCCGATCGCCCGGGCCTCCGAGGCCATCGGCCTGCCGCCCGAGCACCCGACCCTGCCCTCGATCCTCGGCGCGGCCGGCTACCGGACCGCGCTGATCGGCAAGTGGCATCTCGGCGGCCTGCCGAAGTTCGGCCCGCTCAAGAGCGGCTATCAGAAGTTCTTCGGCAACTACGGCGGCGTGATCGACTATTTCACCCATCAGCCCCGCGCCGGCGCCGGCGTGCCCAAGGACCTCTGGGAAGACGAGCTGCCGGTCGACCGGGTGGGCTACTACACCCAGATCCTGGCCGACGAGGCCTCGCAGTATGTGCGCGCCCAGGCCGGGGCGGCGCAGCCGTATTTCCTGTCCCTGCATTTCACCGCGCCGCACTGGCCCTGGGTGGGCCCCGAGGACGAGGCGGTCTCGCGCAGCCTCACCGACCTGTTCCACTACGACGGCGGCAATCTGCAGACCTACGCCAAGATGGTGCGTTCGCTGGACGCCGCCGTCGGCCAGGTGCTGGGTGCGCTCGAAGCCAGCGGCCAGGCCGAGAACACCGTGGTGGTCTTCACCAGCGACAACGGCGGCGAGCGTTTCTCCAAGACCTGGCCCTTCACCGGCCAGAAGACCGAGCTGCTCGAAGGCGGCCTGCGCGTGCCGACCCTGCTGCGCTGGCCGGCCCGCCTGGCGCCCCAGGTCAGCGAGCAGGTGACCATCACCATGGACTGGCTGCCCACGCTGCTGGCCGCCGCAGGCCTGCAGCCGCACCCGGACTACCCCAGCGACGGGCAGGACATCCTGCCGGCGCTGACCGGCGACCAGGCGCCCTGGCCGCGCACGCTGTTCTGGCGCTACAAGGCCCAGGGCCAGCGCGCGGTGCGTGACCAGGCCTGGAAGTACCTGAAGATCAACGAGCACGAGTTTCTCTTCGATGTGGTGCAGGACCAGCGCGAACGCGCCAACCTGCGCCACAGGCACCCCGAGGTCTTCGAACGCCTGAAGGCCCTGTGGGCGCAGTGGAACGAGACCCAGCTGCCGATCACCGACGAGGTCTTCACCCATGGGGTCACGCCCGACATCCAGGCCGACCGTTACCGGCCCGAGCGCGAGGTGCGCGTGCGGCCTTGAGCCCTGAACCAGGCCCTGGCCCTGAATGAAAACAAGGCCCCGCAGGCCGTCGCCTGCGGGGCCTTGTGGCTTCGGTCCCGATCAGAACTCGGGGCCGCCGAAGCCGCCCGCGCCGCCCGGTGCGGCCGGCAGGGCGCTGTCTTCCTTCGGCACCTCGGCCACGATGGCTTCGGTGGTGAGGATCAGGCTGGCCACCGAGGCGGCGTTCTGCAAGGCGGTGCGGGTCACCTTGGCCGGGTCCAGCACGCCCTGTTCGACCAGGTCACCGTAGGTGCCGTTGGCGGCGTTGTAGCCCTGGTTGCCTTCGCTCTTGAGCACCGTGGCCACGACCACGCTGGCCTCTTCCCCGGCATTGCTGACGATCTGGCGCAGCGGCTCCTCGATGGCGCGCAGCACCAGCTTGATGCCGGCATCCTGCTCGGCGTTGTCACCCCGCAGCGTGCCGGCCTTGAGCACCGCCTGCTTGGCGCGCAGCAGGGCCACGCCACCGCCGGGCACCACGCCTTCCTCGACGGCGGCGCGCGTGGCGTGCAGCGCATCTTCGACACGGGCCTTCTTCTCCTTGAGCTCGACCTCGGTGGCGGCACCGACCTTGATCACCGCCACGCCGCCGGCCAGCTTGGCCACGCGCTCCTGCAGCTTCTCGCGGTCATAGTCCGAGGTGGCCTCTTCGATCTGCACGCGGATCTGCTTGACGCGGGCCTCGATGTCGGGCGCCTGCCCGGCGCCGTCGATGACCGTGGTGTTCTCCTTGCCCACCTCGACGCGTTGTGCCGAGCCCAGGTCGGCCAGGGTCACCTTCTCGAGCGTCAGGCCCACCTCTTCGGCGATCACCTTGCCGCCGGTGAGGATGGCGATGTCCTCGAGGATGGCCTTGCGGCGGTCGCCGAAGCCCGGGGCCTTCACCGCCACCACCTTCAGGATGCCGCGGATCGAGTTGACCACCAGGGTGGCCAGGGCCTCGCCCTCGACGTCCTCGGCAATGATCAGCAGCGGCCGGCCGGCCTTGGCCACGGCTTCGAGCGTGGGCAGCAGGTCGCGGATGTTGCTGATCTTCTTGTCGTACAGCAGGATGAAGGGCTGCTCGAGCTGGGCCAGCTGACGGTCCTGGTTGTTGATGAAATAGGGCGAGAGGTAGCCGCGGTCGAACTGCAGGCCCTCGACCACATCGAGTTCGTTGTTCAGGCTCTTGCCGTCCTCGACGGTGATCACGCCTTCCTTGCCGACCTTGTCGATCGCATCGGCAATGATCTGGCCCACATCCCAGTCCGAGTTGGCCGAGATGGCGCCCACCTGGGCCACTTCACGGCTGGTGGTGGTGGGTTTGGCCTGGGCCTTGATCTCGGCCACCAGGGCCTGCACCGCCTTGTCGATGCCGCGCTTGAGGTCGGCCGGGTTCAGGCCGGCGGCCACGTACTTGAAGCCTTCGCGCACGATGGCCTGGGCCAGCACGGTGGCGGTGGTGGTGCCGTCACCGGCGTTGTCGCTGGTCTTGGAGGCCACTTCCTTCACCAGCTGGGCGCCGATGTTCTCGTACTTGTCCTTGAGCTCGATCTCCTTGGCCACGGACACACCGTCCTTGGTCACGGTGGGGGCGCCGAAGGAGCGCTCGAGCACCACATTGCGGCCCTTGGGGCCCAGGGTCACCTTGACCGCGTCGGCCAGGATATTGACGCCGCGCACGATCTTGGCACGTGCGTCGTCAGCGAACAGAACATGTTTGGCTGCCATGAGAAATTCTCCGTAGGGGCTTGTCGGTTGCGATGGGGGCGGTCCGGGCTCAGGCCTCGATCACGCCGAGCAGGTCTTCCTCGCGCAGCACCAGCACTTCCTTGCCGTCGAGCTTGAGGGTCTGGCCGGCGTACTTGCCGAACAGCACGCGGTCGCCGGCATTCACGTCGGGCTTCACGCGTTCGCCGTGCTCGTTGCGCCGGCCGGGGCCCACGGCCAGCACGATGCCCTGTTCGGGCTTCTCGCCGGCCGAATCGGGCAGCACGATGCCGCTGGCGGTTTTGGTTTCGGGTTCGCTGCGCTGGATGACGATGCGGTCATGCAGTGGGCGGATCTGGGACATGGAAGACTCCTGGATGGGGTTGGGGACCGGGGCCGGAGTCCATTCAAAGAAATTGGCACTCCTCCCCCGTGACTGCTGATTCTTCGACTGGCCCGTTGCGCCGGCAACGAAGCAAAAGCAGCAAGCTTGTTCGCAAAACGAGCAATGCCTTTGTCGGGCCCGGAGGGCGGCCCAGCTCAGACGAGGTAATAGCGGCCTTCGGGGGATTCGCTGGAGCGACCGATGTCGTCCAGGGCGCTGCGGATGGCCTTGAGCGTGGACGAATAGGCCTCGTCCTCTTCCAGGAAGACCCGGCTGGGCGGCAGCAGGTCCTCCAGCCGCATGCGTTGCAGTGCCGCCTGCAGATCGGGGCGCACACCCGCCAGGCGCACCACCAGGCCGCTGTGCCGGGCCTCGTGCAGGAAGAGCTCCAGCGCCTCGAGGGCCACCACATCGGGATTGCGCACCCTTTTCACCCGCAGCACCAACTGCCCGGCCCCATGCTGGCGGGCGCGTTCTGCGGCCTGGTTCAGGAGTTCGCTGAGGCGCGGGGCGGCCCCGAAGAACAGCTCGCCTTCCAGGTCGATGATCAGCACGCCGGACGGCGCAGGGTCTTCGGGCAGCCGTTCGCGGACCACGCGCTCGGCCGAGACCACGAGTTCGCGCAGGTTCAGCCGGGCCGCCTTCGGCACATAGCCGATCACCGACAGCACCACTCCGAACAGGATCGCCACTTCGATGTCGATGAACACAGCCGCCAGTGCGGTCGCCACCAGCAGCACCGCGTCGTAACGTGAACCCCGGATCACATAGCGCAGCCGGGGCAGGTCGATCAGGCGTGCCGCCGCCACCAGCAGCAGGCCGGCCAGCACGGCCTTCGGGATGTAGGCGGTCAGGGGGCCGAGTGTCAGCACCACGCCCGCGACCACGAAGGCGGTGAAGACGCCCGAAAAGCGCGAGACCGCACCGGCCTGGTAGTTGATGGCGGTGCGCGACAGCGAGCCGGCGCCCGGCATGCATTGAAAGAAGCCGCCGACCAGATTGCCCAGGCCCTCGGCCAGGATCTGCCGGTTGTAGTCGAGCGTCTGGCGGCTCTTCTGGGCGATCGCCTTGGCGATGGCCAGGGCCTCGAGCAGGCCGAGCACGGCAGTCGATGCGGCGCTGCCGGTCATGTCGATCAGCCAGTGCCAGTGGATCACCGGCACATGGAAACCGGGCAGGCTGGCCGGCACCGCCTCGATGAGTGCCACCGCCGGTTTCAGGCCCGGCCCGTGGTCGCTCCAGCCCAGGGCCCAGGCACTGCCCGAGACCAGCAGCAGCACGGCCAGCATGTCCAGCTGAGGCCAGCCCAGGCGCCGCACCAGGCGGCGCGCGGCCAGGGCCAGCACCACGGTGCTGGCGCTGAGGGTCAGGGCCTTGAGATTGAACGGGCTGGTCTGGGTCAGGGTCAGCCACAGGCGCGTCAACACATGTTGATGGCCGCTGCCCATGGCCTTGACGCCGAGGGCATTGGCCACCTGGCCGATGGCGGTCAGGGCGGCCGCGCCGACGATGAAGCCGGTCACCACCGATTCGGAGATGTAGCGGGTGAGATCGCCCAGGCGCAGCACCGCGATCGCGATCTGGAAGATGCCGATCAGCACCGCCAGCAGGAACAGGGCCTCGTAGGCGTCGAGCCGTGCCTCCGGATCGATGAAGGCCAGGGCCGAGAACACCACCAGCGAGACCGCTCCGGTGGGGCCGTTGACCAGATGCCGCGAGGAGCCCAGCCAGCCGGCCACCGCCGTGAAGACGATGGCGGTGTAGAGGCCGAAGCGGGGATCGACGCCGGCGATCAGGGCGTAGGCGATGCTTTGCGGCAGCGAGATGGCCGCCACGGTCAACGCAGCCACCAGGTCGGCACGCGCCCAGGCCCAGGGGTAGGTCCAGCGGCCCATGACAGCCGAAGTCAGCCGTCGCAGCGCGGCAGCACCGGTGGAGGGCGCAGGCGGCGCCGCGTGGGTCTGTGCAGAGGTGTTCATCAGCGGGGCTTGGGCTGGTAGACCGTGTCCAGGATGCCGTTCTCACCGAAGAAGCGGGTCTGGGCCTGCTCCCAGTCGGGGGCGATGGCCGAGATGGCAAACAGCTTCAGCGGCGGCAGCCGTCCGGCGTGGCGGGCGAGCACGGCGGGGTTGCTGGGGCGGTAGCCGTCGCGGGCGATGATTTCCTGCGCTTGCTCGCTGAAGAGGAATTCCAGGTAGGCGCGGGCCAGGTCTTCGCTGCCATGGGCCTTCACCAACGGGTCGACCCAGGCCACGGCCGGTTCGGCCAGCAGGCTCACCGGCGGGTAGACGATCTGCAGGGCGCCGTGCGATTCGTCCACCTCGCGCAGGGCCTCGTTCTCCCAGGCCAGGTGCACGTCGCCGAGCTTCTCGACCGCAAAGGCCGTCGCGGCGGCGCGCGCCGCCGGCACCAGGAACGGCGCATGGTCATACAGGGCCTGGAGATAGGCCCGGGCCTGGGCCTCGCTGCCGCCGCGCGTGACCACGGCGCCCCAGGCGGCCAATGCGCTGAGCTTGCCATTGCCCGAGGTCCTGGGGTCCGGGGTGATCACCTCGACGCCGGGTCGGATCAGATCCGGCCAGTCCAGCAGGTGCAGCGGGTTGCCGGCGCGGACCACGAACACGATGGTCGAGCCGTAGGGCACGGACCGGTGGGGCAGGCGATCGGCCCAGCCCTCGCTCAGCAGTCCGTGCAGGCGCAGGGCCTCCACGTCGGAGGGCAGTCCCAGGGTGACCACATCGGGCTGCAACTCGCCGGCGATCACGTGCCGCGCCTGGGCCGAGGAGCCGCTGTGCGACTGCTCGATCTGCACGGCCTGGCCGGTGCGCGCCTGCCATTCCTCGGCGAAGCGGGCATTGAGGTCTTGGTACAGCTCCCGCGTCGGGTCGTAGGAGACGTTGAGAAGCCGGCTCTGGCCGGCCGGCGCGTGGTTGCGCCAGCCGATCAGGCCCAGGGCCGCCACGGCGATGAGCACCGCCGACACGTCAAGCGTGCGCCAGCGGAGCCGATGCCAGAAGCGGGTGATCACGCGGTCCTGGGCAGGCATGTCTGAGCTTCAGAACAGCCCGGTGGTCGGCGGGGCGATGCCCTGCAGGTGCCAGGCGCCGGCGGCGGCGGCCTTCCATTGGCGCGGGTTGTGGTTGGCGACGGTGCGGGCATTGCGCCAGTGGCGGTCCAGGTTGTGGCGGCGGTCGGTGGCCGAGGCGCCGGCCACGTCGAAGGCCAGCTCGGCGGCCTTGAGGCCGGCCTCGACGGCGAAATACTGCGCCTGGGCCACCTCGACCGAGGCCCGGGTCAGCGCGGCGTCGCTCAGGTGGTCGGCCCAGGCGGCGTCGATGGCATCGGCCGCGCGCAGCACAGTGGCTTCGGCGGCATAGGCCTGGGCGGCGATCTGGCCGACGGTCTCCTGCACATAGGGGTCGTCGACCGAACGGCCGGCGCTGCTGTGGCGGATCGGGCGGGCCTTGTCACGTGTGAAGTCGGCGGCGTCCTGCAGGGCGTTGCGGGCGATGCCGGCCTCGACGGCGGCCAGGAAGAGCTGGAACACCGGGGTGATGGGGTTGCGGCGGTCGCGCGGGAAGGCACGCGGGCGCACGTCCTCGGCACGCACCAGCACATCCTTGTAATGGGTGCTGCCGCTGGCGGTCAGGCGCTGGCCGATGGTGTCGAAATCGTCGACCAGGGTCAGGCCCGGGCTCTGGCGCGGCACGATGAAGCCCAGTTCCTGGCCGCTTTCGTCGAGCGAGAACGAGCTGATCCAGTCGGCGAACAGGGCGCCGGTGCTGTAGTACTTGCTGCCGTTGGCGCGGAAGTGGTCGCCTTCGCGCACCAGGGTCGAGGTCACCGCGCCATGGGCGCCGCCCCGTTCCAGTCCGGCGTTGCCGAAGATGTCGCCAGCCAGGAAGCGGGCGAACCAGCGCTGGCGTTCGGCTTCGTTGTCGCCGAAGAGCAGGCCCTCGATGGT
>JAFAMV010000157.1 GCA_019233055.1 Curvibacter sp. | reverse complement strand
AGAGCAGGGCGCTGCATTGGCGGTCCAGGCTGTGGAATACTTCAGCGCGGCGCTTCCGCCGACTTCATGCTGCGGCCCGGCCCGGCACCTACCGTGAACACTGCCCACCTTTCCCACGACCCCGAGACCTGCGGCCACCACCACGGGCCCCGCCACATCTACATCTTCTCGCCTTCGAGCGCGGTGCGCGACAAGGCCGCCTTCAAGCGCGGCATCGCCCGGCTCAAGGCCCTGGGCCACGAGGTGGAGGTGGACGAGGCGGCCCTGGCCAGCCACACCCGCTTTGCCGGCGACGACGAGACCCGGCTGGCCGCCATCGGCCGCGCGGCGGCCAGCGGTGCCGATGTGGCGCTGATCTCGCGCGGCGGCTATGGCCTGACCCGGCTGCTGCCGCAACTGCCCTACAAGGCCATCGCCAAGGCCGTGGCGGGTGGCACCGAGTTCGTCGGGCTCAGCGACTTCACCGCCTTCCAGTGCGCAGTGCTGGCCAGGACCGGCGCCGTCACCTGGGCCGGCCCGGCCCTGGGGGCCGATCTGGGCACCGAGGAAGAGCCCGACGACATCATGCTGGCCTGTCTGGACGACCTGTTCACCGGCCACGGCGAGGGTGCCGGCTGGGAGCTGCCGCGTCCGCGCCGGCGGGCAGGGCAGGAGGCACCGGCCCCGGCGGTCAAACCCTTTGTGTTGAAGAAAGGCACGCTGTGGGGCGGCAACCTGGCCGTGCTGGCCTCCTTGGTCGGCACGCCGTATCTGCCCGAGGTCAAGGGCGGCGTGCTGTTCCTCGAAGATGTCAACGAGCATCCCTACCGGATCGAACGTCTGCTCACGCAACTGCTGCATGCCGGCGTCCTGGGGCGCCAGAAGGCGGTGCTGCTCGGCCAGTTCACCGACTACCGGCTCACGCCGCATGACAAGGGCTTCAAGTTCGATTCGGTGGTGCAGTGGCTGCGCAGCCAGACCCGGACCCCCATCCTCACCGGACTGCCTTTCGGCCATGTGGCCACCAAGGTGCTGTTGCCGGTGGGGGCCGAGGTGTCGTTGTCGGTGGACGAGCGCGATGCGCTGCTGTTCTGGGGGCACCTGCGCTGAGAGGGGCCGCGCGTCCCGATGGGCTCGGGCGCGGCAGCGTTCAGCGCGGAAAGCGGCTGTCGCGTGTCAGGCTGCGGGGCAGCAGGCCTTCGAACAGGGGGGTGATGTTGCGCAGGTGCAGCCGTGCGGCCTGCTCGCCCTGGGTGCTGGCCAGCGCGGCCAGCAGATCGCCGCGCAGATACCACAGGCTGTCGGGATCGGCCGCATAGCGGATGCGCTGCACCACGGCCTTGGCGTTCTCATGGTCTGCCGTCCCGAGGGAGACCAGCATGGCCTCGCGTACGGACTCCAGTCGCGAATCGCGCCAGCGCTTGGGCCGATCCGATCGGCCGGTCAACCAGGTTCCCAGGCGATGCAAGGCCTGGCTCGGATTCCAGTTCATGGGCAAGAGACGCTTGAAATGCGAAAAGCAGAAAAATAGGACGGATTCGAGGGTATGGCAATGGGGTGGATCAGCAGTGTGTCAGATACAAATTTTTGCACTGTTTCCACTTGACGCCAGAGCGCAAAATGGACTCAGGTGCCGTGCTCGTCTGCGGATCGTCATCAAGGCCGAAGCTCAGCAGCTTTGGCATTTTTGCAGGAGTATTCTGTGATGGAAGAGTGTCATTTCTATGAACCGAGGCAGGGCCACGGCCTGGCACACGATCCTTTCAATTCGATCGTCGGGCCGCGTCCGATCGGCTGGATCTCCAGCCGCAGCGCCCAGGGGCGGGTGAACCTGGCGCCCTACAGCTTCTTCAACGCCTTCAACTACACGCCGCCCCTGATCGGCTTTGCCAGCCTGGGGCACAAGGACACGCTGCGCAACATCGAGGAGACCGGCGTCTTCGTCTGGAATCTGGTGACCCGGGAACTGGCCGAGGCCATGAACCTGAGCTGTGCCGCAGTGCCCCCCGAGGTCAATGAATTCGAACTGGCCGGCTTGGAGGCCGAGGCCTCGCGCCTCATCGACGTGCCCCGCGTGGCGCGCAGTCCGGTGAGTTTCGAATGCCGGCGGACCCAGATCCTGCCGCTGCAGAACCTGGCCGGCGAGGAGGTCGGGACCTGGCTGGTGCTGGGCGAGGTGGTGGCGGTGCACATCGCCCGGCGCCTGCTGAAGAATGGGGTGTACGACACTGCGGCGGCCGATCCCGTGCTGCGCGGCGGCGGCCCGGCCGACTACTTCAGCATCGGCGAGTCGCAGCGCTTCCGCATGAGCCGTCCGACCTGAGGACATCATGGACAGGCGTTTCATCAAGCCCTGGCAGATTCCGGTCTCCGAGGTCGAATTCACGGCGGTGCGGGCACAGGGGCCGGGAGGGCAGAACGTCAACAAGGTCTCCAGCGCGGTGCACCTGAGGTTCTGCATTCAGACCTCGTCCTTGCCCGAGGATGTCCGCCAGCGTCTGCTGGCCCTGAGCGACCGCCGCATCCGCGCCGACGGTGTGATCGTCATCAAGGCGCAGGGCAGCCGCAGTCAGGAGGACAACCGGCTCGACGCCCTGCAGCGCCTGCAGGCCCTGGTCGACAGCGTGGCCTTGCCGCCCCGACCCCGCAAGGCCACCCAGCCGACCCAGGGATCGCGCAGACGGCGTCTGCAGGACAAGGCCAGCCGCGCCCAGGTCAAGCAACTGCGCTCACGTGTCGTGGACTGAAGGCGTCCCGGTCACCGGGGTGCCCGGAGGCGGGGCTGCAGATTGCCAAATAATGCAGCGAATTTGTGATCTGAAGACCGCAAGGTTTATTTGATGCCGACTCTTCTTTATGATGTTGGAAAGAAGGTTGATCCTGATGGACAAGGCATCTCGACAGATGACACCCGTTGCTCGTAAGCAATTTCGCATGGCCATGCTGTTGATGGTCATGGGCGGTTTCGTCTCCTTGCTGCCCTGGCTGCTGCGTGCCCTGTTCGATGGCCGGGGCCTGGCGGCCCTGACGCCGATCGGCGTGATGGTGTTCCTGGTCGGCGCCCTGCTGGCCTGGCTGGCCCGCGAAGAGGGGGGCGGCCGTTCCAGAAGCCAGCCGGTGCCGTTGCAGAGGCCGCTCCGGGCGCAGGCCTGGGTCGATGACGATGCGCCCTGGTCCGCGCAGTTGCTGCTGCAGATGTCGTGGCCGAGTTTCGATGCCCTGGTCGAGGCGGTGTTCCAGGCCGAGGGCTTCCAGACCCGCCTGAAGCCGCATGCACGCGGCACCGACCTGTGGCTGGCCTCCTTGCAGCAACCCGGCGGGCCGGTGACCCTGGTGCGCTGTTTCCATGGCCAGGGTGATCCGGTGGATCTGGCCCGGCTGCACGAGCTGGTGGCGGAGATGGGGCTGCGGCAGATCGGCCAGGCCCTCTTTGCCACGGCTTCGGGCTACACCGACGAGGCACGGGCCTACGGCCAGGCCCAGGGGCTGGTGCTCTGGAGCAGTGCCGAGCTGCTCGAGCATGTCGAGCGTCTGGATGCCGAGCAGCAGCAGGCCTTGCGCGCGCTGACCCACCTTTGACCTCTTCACGGTGGACGGCGTCTGAGGGCCGAGAGACGGCCAGGTGGTGGTGATTACAATTTCCCCGCTGGAGAGGCCGGACGGGCGATTCTCCGAGCACAGCCTGTCGAGCGGCCCCTGACATGATTCCCCTGAAAAATGAATCCGCCTGGCGCGGCACCTCGGATTGCCGGCTCTGCGCCGTGCGCGACATGGCCTTGTTCGCCGATCTCACCGACCAGGACTTTGGCCTCATCCATGCCCCCATCGACGATCTGGCCTTCCAGGCGGATGAGACCGTCTACAGCGAGGGGCAGCCGGCGCTGGGGATCTTCACCCTGCGCCAGGGCCTGCTCAAGCTGGTCCGGGTGAGCACCGACGGGCGCCAACGCATCGTGCGGGTGCTGCGGCCCGGCGATGTGGCGGGGCTGGAGGCCCTGGCCACCGCCCGTTACGACAGCGAGGCCGTGGCCCTGACCCCGGTGGCGATCTGCCGCATCCCGCTCGAGGTGGTGTCGCGGCTGGGGCAGCGCTCGCCGCGCCTGCAGGCGCGCCTGATGGGCAAATGGCAGAACGCACTCAAGGAGGCCGACGACTGGCTGGCCCAGCTCAATTTCGGCAGTGCCCGGCAGCGTGTCGCGCAACTGGTGCTCAAGATGCGTGAGGCGGCCGAGCCCACGCGGGTGACGCTGTTCCGGCGCGAGGACATGGGCGCGATGCTCGACCTCAAGCTCGAGACGGTGAGCCGCGAGGTCAGTGCGCTGGTGCGCGACGGCGTGCTCGAGCCCCTGGACCGCCTGGGACGCCATTACCGCTTGATCGACGCGCGTTCGCTCGAAGCGGCCTGAACGGTTTTCAGTCCGGCGTGCCCAGGGCCTGCAGCAGTTCGGTCTCGATCTCGATCTGCTTGCGGTTCTGCTGCAGTTCAGGGCCCTGGACCAGGAAGGTGTCCTCGACGCGCTCGCCCAGGGTGCTGACCTTGGCCATCTGCAGGCTGATCTGGTGGCGTGCCAGCACGCGGGCCACCAGGTAGAGCAGCCCCAGCCGGTCGCTGGCCGAGATGCTGAGCAGCCAGCGCTGGGCCTTCTCGTCGGGGCGCAGGTCGATGCGTGGCGCCACCGGGAAGCTCTTCACCCGGCGCGAGACCCGTCCCCGGCTGGGCGGCGGCAGCGGCCCGGCCTGCGCGATGGTGCGGGCCAGATCGCACTGGACCATGCTGGTGAGTTCGCGGTAGTGCTCGGGCAGCACCGGGGTGACGATCTGGAAGGTGTCGAGCGCGTAGCCGTTGGAGGCGGTGTGGATCTTCGCGTCGAGGATGCTGAAACCCGCCTGGTCGAAATAGCCGCAGATGCGCGCGAACAGGTCGGCCTGGTCGGCGGTGTAGACCAGCACCTGCAGCCCCTCGCCGACCGGTGACTGGCGCGCCCGCACGATGGGTTCGGGCGAGGCGACATGGCGCGAGAGCTGGCGCGTGTGCCAGGCGATGTCGCCGGCATCGTGGCGCATGAAGTAGCTGACGTCCAGGGTGTCCCACAGGGCCTTCTGCGCCTCGTGGGGCAGGGCATAGAGCGCGAGCTGCACCAGGGCCTCGCGCTTGCGCGCCTCGATCTCGGCGTCGGCGTCCGGGGCCCGGCCGCCGAGCACGCGCAGGGTGTAGCGGTACAGGTCTTCGAGCAGCTTGCCCTTCCAGGCGTTCCAGACCTTGGGGCTGGTGCCTCGGATGTCGGCCACGGTCAGCAGGTAGAGGGCGGTGAGGCGGCGCTCGTCGCCCACGCGGCGGGCGAAGGCGGCAATCACTTCGGGGTCGCTGAGGTCTTCCTTCTGGGCCACGCGGCTCATGGTCAGGTGTTCGCCGACCAGGAAGGTGATCAGGTCGGCGTCCTCGGCGGCGATGTCGTGGTCGCGGCAGAAGCGCTGCACCTCGACCCGGCCCAGGTCGGAGTGGTCGCCGCCACGGCCCTTGGCGATGTCGTGGAACAGGGCGGCGGTGTAGAGGATCCAGGGCTTGTCCCAGCCGGCCGCCAGTTGCGAGCAGAACGGGTATTCATGGGCATGCTCGGCCATGAAGAAGCGCCGCACATTGCGCAGCACCATCAGGATGTGCTGGTCGACCGTGTAGACATGGAACAGGTCGTGCTGCATCTGGCCGACGATGCGCCGGAAGACCCACAGATAGCGTCCGAGCACCGAGGTCTGGTTCATCAGGCGCATCGCGTGGGTGATGCCCTCGTGCTGCTGCAGGATGCTCTTGAAGGTGGCGCGGTTCACCGGGTCGTGGCGGAAGCGGCTGTCCATCACGTGGCGCGCGTTGTAGAGCGCGCGCAGCGTGCGGGCCGACAGGCCCTTGAGGCCGACGGTGGTCTCGTAGAGCAGGAAGGTCTCGAGGATGGCGTGGGGCTCGCGCTGGTAGAGGTCGTCGCTTGCCACCTCGATCATGCCGGCCTTCTCGAAGAAGCGATCGTTGAGGCGGCGCGGCTCATGGCTGCTGGGGTGCAGGCGCTCCTCGATGTTGAGCATCAGGATCTGCAGCAGCTGGCTGACCGCCTTGGCGGCCCAGTAGTAGCGGCGCATCAGCGATTCGCTGGCGCGGGCGGCCAGCCTGCTGCCGTCAGGGGCGAAGGAGCTGTAGCCGAAGGCCTCGGCCACCGGGGTCTGCAGGTCGAAGACCAGCCGGTCTTCGCGCCGCCGCGCTGCGATGTGCAGCCGGGCGCGGATCAGGCTCAGCAGGGCCTCGTTGGCCTTGATCTGGCGCACCTCGAAGTCGGTGGCCAGGCCGTGGGCGGCGAGTTCGTCCCAACTGCTGCCGTAGCCGGCGGCCTTGCTGACCCACAGGATGGTCTGCAGGTCGCGCAGGCCGCCGGGCGATTCCTTGCAATTGGGTTCCAGCGAGTAGGGGGTGTTCTCGGACTTGTTGTGGCGCTGGCGCAGTTCGAGCGACTTGGCGACGAAGAAGGCCGCCGGGTCGAGGCCGGCCCGGTAGCGGGTCTGGAAATCCTCGACCAGGGCCGCATCGCCCACCAGGCGCCGCGCTTCGAGCAGCGAGGTCTGCACCGTCACATCCTTGGCCGCCTCGGCCACGCATTCACCGACGGTGCGCACGCTGGAGCCGATCTCCAGGCCCACGTCCCAGCAATTGCCGATGAAGGCTTCGATGCGCCGTCGCAGGGCCTCGTCCTGGTCGACCTGCACCGCATCGGGCAGCAGCACCAGCACGTCGACATCGGAATGGGGGAACAGCTCGCCGCGGCCGTAGCCGCCGACCGCCAGCAGGGCGAAGTCGGGCGCGAAGCCGTTCTGGGTCCACAGCTGGGACAGCACCCCGTCGACCAGCCTGGCAAAGCGCAGCAGCACCTTGCGCACGCTGCGGGTGGTCGAGGACTGCGCCTGCAGGGTCTGCATCAGCGCGTTCTTCTGTTCGCGGTAATGCTCGCGCAGTGCCTGGGTTTCGGTCATGGAGGGTTCGGGGGTTCGCAGCCGGGGCGCGGTCGGTGGAGGCGCGGGTGCTTCAGGTCTTGGTGCTGCTCACGAAGGAGGGCAGGGGCGGGCTGCCGTCCGACAGCGTCAGCACCTCGTAGCCGGTCTCGGTGACCAGGATGGTGTGCTCCCATTGGGCCGACAGGCTGTGGTCCTTGGTGACGATGGTCCAGCCGTCGTTGCCCAGTTCCTTCACCTCGCGCTTGCCGGCGTTGATCATGGGCTCGATGGTGAAGGTCATGCCGGGCTTGAGCTCTTCGAGCGTGCCCGGCCGGCCGTAGTGCAGCACCTGGGGCTCTTCATGGAAGCGCTGGCCGATGCCGTGGCCGCAGAATTCACGCACCACCGAGAAGCCCTGGCCTTCGGCGAATTTCTGGATCGCGTGGCCGATGTCGCCCAGGCGTGCACCGGGTTTGACCTGCTGGATGCCGATCCACATGGCCTCGAAGGTGATGCTGCTCAGGCGTTTGGCGGCGATCGAGGCCTCGGGCATGACGTACATGCGGCTGTTGTCGCCGTACCAGCCCTTGTCGGTGATGACCGTGACATCGATGTTCATGATGTCGGTCTTCTTCAGCGGCTTGTCGTTGGGGATGCCGTGGCACACCACGTGGTTCAGCGAGGTGCACAGGGAGGCCGGGTAGGGCGGGTAGCCGGGCGGCTGGTAGCCCAGGGTGGCGGAGCGCGTGCCCTGCTGCTTGACCATGTATTCATGGGCCAGCAGGTCGATCTCCTTGGTGGTGACGCCGGGCTTCACGAAGGGCGTGAGGTAGTCCAGCACTTCGGAGGCCAGGCGGCAGGCGACCCGCATGCCCTCGATTTCTTCGGCGTTTTTGTAGGTGATGCTCATCGCCGGATTATCCCATCAGGGAGAATCCGGCGCGCAGACAGGCTCTTAGCGCAGGTTGCCGGTGTGGCCCAGCGAGTAGCGGCCCGGCTGCGGCCAGACGGTCAGGCCGTGCGGTTCCTGGCCGACCGCGACCTGGGTCAGGGCGCCGTTGCTGGTGTCGAAGCGGTAGACCACGTCGTCGAAGCGGCCCGACAGCCACAGCCACTTGCCGTCGGCGCTGACGTTGCCCATGTCGGGGCTGCCGCCGCCGGGGATCGGCCAGGTGGCGACCACCTTCTCGGTGGCGAAGTCGATCACCGAGATGTTGCCCGGGCTGTGGCGCGGTCCGTGGATGCGGTGCGAGCCCCGATTGGCCACATACAGGCGCTTGCCGTCGCGGCTCGGGTAGAGGCCGTGCGCGGCCACGCCGGTGGCGATGAAGCCGACTTCGGTGAAGGCGTCACCGTCCAGCACATGCAGGCCGTCGGCCTCCATGTCGGCGACGTAGAAATGCTTGCCGTCGGGCGAGATCCGGATGTCCTGCGGCATGCCCTTGCTGGCCGAACAGACCTCGGTGGCCATGGGGCCATCGCTCTTTTGCACATCCTTGAAGCGGGTGCTGGGCATGGTCAGCTTGAGGTAGCCCATGACCTGGCGGTTGACCAGGTCGATCTTGGCCACGCTGCCTTCGAATTCGCAGGTGAAGATGGCGTAACGGCCGTCGATGGAGAAGTCGGCGTGGTTGATGCCGCCGCACTTGGGCACCTCGATGGCGTATTGCAGGGCCAGGGTCTTGGGGTCGCGGAAGTCGAGTCGGTGCTTGGCCTCGGCCACCACGATCAGCGAGGCGCCGTCGGGCGTGGCATAGAGGTTGTAGGGGTCGTCGACCGGGATGGCCTTGCCCGGCTTGCCGCTGCGCGGGTCGATCGGGGTCAGGCTGCCGTCGGTGCGGCGCTCGGCATTGTTGGCCACCCACAGCGTGCGCAGGTCCCACGAGGGCACCACGTGCTGGGGCGCCTGGCCGACCTTGAACTTGTCGACGACCTTCATCTTGGCCGGATCGATCACATAGACGTCGTTGGAGCGCAGATTGGGCACATAGACCCGTTCCAGGTCGTCGCGCACGGCGGGGCTCAGATGATCCGGGCCCTCGGTTTCGCTGTAGAGGTCGCTGCCGTCGACCACCGGGGGCATGCCCTGCACGGTGCGGATGGGCGAGGGCTTGGCTGCGGCGGCCTTGGCCGGCACATCGGCCCCCAGGACTCCACCGGCCTGCAGGCCCAGCACGACGACGGCGGCGCTGGCGCAGGCGCCGGCAATGACTTTCCCCAATGACATTTCAACTCCAGTTTCAGGGGCGGCTCACGGCCGCCTTGATTGCGGCGACCGAAGTCTCCACGATTTGCTCGACGCCGAGTTGACCCAACTCAACGCTTGATCGACGCGGGTCGCCACTGACGCCGTGGGCGCTGTCGCGCGCCTCGGGGCTGCCCAGGGTGGCCTGGCGCACCAGGGTCGGGTCGGTGGCCAGCATCAGCGAGGTGTCGGCCAGGCCGGCGTGCTCGCCGATCTCGGCGGCCGCAAAACCCCGCTTCTTCAATTCATTCACGTAGGCGGTCTGGGTGACGCGGTAGTACTCGCTGAGGGCGTGGGCCCGGCAGGACGGGTCGCGGGCCCATTCGCGGTTCAGGCGCTCGGCCACCTGTTCCAGGCTCCTGCGGTAGCCGCCATGGTCGCCCAGGAAGAAGACATCCCGGAAACCATGCTGCTTGAGGCTGCGGGCCGTGCCTTCGAGCAGGGCCTCGAAGGCCGGCTCGGGAATCGAGATCGTGCCGGCGAAGCGCATGTGGCCGGCCGGTGGATGGATCGGGCCCTCGGGCACATAGGCCAGCACCGGCGCGACCACGGCGTTGCCCAGCCTTTGCGCGATGCGCCCGGCCAGGATGCGCACCCGCACGTTGTGCTTGCCCAGCGCCATCTGCGGGCCGCTCTGCTCGGTGCCGCCGATGGGGATGAGCACGGTGCGGGTGCCGGCGTCGAGCCGCGCCTGCAGCTCGGGGCTGGTGAGGTCCTCGAGGTAGGGGCCGGTGGCATCGGGGGCGGCCAGGGCGGAGCCGGCGGCCAGGAGGGCCATCAGGCCGAGGCAGAGCAGGAGGTGGAATGGGCGGCGGGACATTCGAGGGCGGAAGCGGAAGCGCAAATCGGGCGCGGGCGCATTATCCGGCCTGGCGGTAAAGCCTTTGTCCGGCGCAGGGCTTCATTCGAGGATTTCCGGAATGTCCTCATCGCTGGCCGGCCGGGCCTGGGCGGGGCGGCGGATGAGCAGCAGCAGCGGCATCACGACCAGGGTGATGGTCATCATGATCCGGAAGTCATCGATGTAGGCCATCATGGCCGCCTGCCGCGTGACCTCGCCATTGAGCAGGGCCAGCCCGGCCGGGTTGTCCGGCGAGAGGGCCGGCGGCAGCGACTGCAGCACCGGGTTGCCCGGGCGGATGTCGGTCGCCAGCTCGGCATGGGCCCGCGCGGTGCCCTCGGTCAGCAGGGCCTGGACGATGGAGATGCCGACGCTGCTGCCGATGTTGCGG
>JAFAMV010000218.1 GCA_019233055.1 Curvibacter sp. | reverse complement strand
AGCCACAGCGCAAGAGCCAGCATGGCCCAGGTGGCCGCACGTTTTTGGGTGGTGGTGAAATGCATCTGCAAAGGGATCGGCGGCGACCCCGGCGGGGCAGCCCTTAAAATCAGCGCAAATTCTAGTCGCCGCGCACGCCTGCCCGTGCCGTCCATACCAAATGAGCTCCACCACAAACACCTCCACCCCTCTGTCCTACAAAGACGCCGGCGTCGACATCGATGCCGGCGACGCCCTGGTCGAGCGCATCAAGCCGCTGGCCAAGAAGACGCTGCGCGAGGGCGTGCTGGCCGGCATCGGCGGTTTCGGCGCCTTGTTCGAAGTGCCCAAGCGCTACCAGGAACCCGTGCTGGTCAGCGGCACCGACGGCGTCGGCACCAAGCTCAAGCTGGCCTTCGAGTGGAACATGCACGACACCGTCGGCATCGACCTGGTGGCCATGAGCGTGAACGACGTGCTGGTGCAAGGCGCCGAGCCGCTGTTCTTCCTCGACTACTTCGCCTGCGGCAAGCTCGATGTCGACACGGCGGCGGCCGTGGTCGGCGGCATCGCCCGCGGCTGCGAACTGTCGGGCTGCGCCCTGATCGGTGGCGAGACCGCCGAGATGCCGGGCATGTACCCGGCCGGTGAATACGATCTGGCCGGCTTTGCCGTCGGCGCGGTCGAGAAGTCGAAGATCCTGACCGGCCGGGACGTCAAGCCCGGTGACGTGGTGCTGGGCCTGGCCTCGGCCGGTGTGCACTCGAACGGTTTCAGCCTGGTGCGCAAGGTGATCGAACGCGCCGGCAGCGACCTGCCCGCCACCCTGGACGGACAGCCCTTCAAGCAGGCCATCATGGCCCCGACCCGCCTGTATGTGCTGCCGGTGCTCAAGGCCCTGGCCCAGCATCCGATCAAGGCCCTGGCCCACATCACCGGCGGCGGGCTGCTCGAGAACATCCCGCGCGTGCTGCCCGAAGGCACGGCCGCCCACCTGAAGAAGGGCAGCTGGCCCCAGACCGAGCTGTTCGCCTGGCTGCAGAAGGTGGCCGGCATCGACGACATCGAGATGAACCGCACCTTCAACAACGGCATCGGCATGGTGGTGGTGCTGGACCCGGCCGAAGCCGAGGCGGCCGCCGCCACACTGCGTGCGGCCGGCGAAACCGTCTACGCCATCGGCGTCATCGCCGAACGCGGCGACGGCGCCGCCGTGGTGGTGTCCTGACCCACCCCTGACCTCCGGCGGGCCGGCCGGACCCGAGCGGGACAGGGTCTTGCCAGCCCGGGAGGGTGCCGGCATGGCTTGCGCGGTATATGCTGGCGGTCTCTTGCGCCACCGGGCCGAACACCATGGACACCTCCCCGCACGACCTCCCCCACCTGTTCCGGCAACTGGGTCTGCCCAGCAGCCCGGCCGACATCGACGCCTTCGTCTCCAGCCACCGGCTGCCGCCGGGCACGACGCTGCCCCTGGCCGCCTTCTGGACCCCCGCTCAGGCCGCGCTGCTGACCGAAGGACTTTGCGCCGATGCCGACTGGTCGGAAGCCATCGACGAACTGGCCACCCGCCTGAGCTGAGCCCGACGCCGCTCACGCCCCCGACAGAGAGGCCATCAGCCGCGCCAGTGCCGCGTCCAGCGCCTGCAGACCGGCCTCGTCGAATGCCGCCAGCAGCGCGCGTTCATGGGCCACATGGGCTTCCACGGCCCGGTCGATCAGAGCACGCCCCGGTTCCGTCAATTGGACCAGGGTGCTTCGTGCATCCTCCGGATGCGCCAGGCGCCGCACCCAGCCCGAGGCCTCCAGCCCCTTGAGCCGGTGGGTCATGGTGCCCGAACTGACCATCATGGTCGAGAACAGCGCCGTCGGCGTCAGGCAGAAGGGCTCGCCGCTGCGGCGCAGGGTGGCCAGCATGTCGAACTCCCAGCCGGCCAGGCCGAACTCGGCAAATTTCTCGTCCAGACGTTGACGCAACAGCATCTCACAGCGCTTCAGACGGCCGATCGGCCCCATGGGGCTGGCATCCAGGTCAGGCCGCTCGCGCCGCCATTGCGCCAGGATGGCATCCACCGCATCCGGCATCCGTGCATCACTCATCGTGAACCCCTGCCATGCGCAGGCCCATTTATCTTGACATCAAGATTATCGACTATGCTTTTATCTCGAAATCAAGATAAATCAACCCATGCCCTCCTCCACACCGCGCTGGCCGGATGCCCTGCTCACCGCCCTGGCCCCCATGATCTGGGGCTCCACCTACCTGGTCACCACCGAACTGCTGCCCCCCGGTCGGCCTTTCACGGCCGCTTTGCTGCGGGCCCTGCCGGCAGGGCTGCTGCTGGTCCTGGCCACCCGCCAGCTGCCGGCGCGCGGCAGTTGGGGCCGCCTGCTGTGCCTTGCGGCCCTGAACATCGGGGTGTTCCAGGCCCTGCTCTTCGTGGCCGCCTACCGCCTGCCGGGTGGCCTGGCTGCGGTGGTCGGCGCCATCCAGCCCTTGCTGGTCATGGGATTGGCCTGGGGAGTCGATCGGCATCGGCCTCCCCCTGCGGCCCTGCTGGCCGGCGTGGCAGGCGTGATCGGCATGGCAGCCCTGATCCTGTCGCCGCACACCGTCTGGGAGCCGATCGGTCTGGCCGCAGCGCTGGCCGGCGCCGCCTGCATGGCGGGCGGCACTTTCCTGACCCGGCGTTGGCCCACCGGCCTGCCGGTCCTGGCCTTGACCGGCTGGCAATTGCTGCTCGGCGGCCTGATGCTGGCACCGGTGGCGCTCTGGGCAGATGCCCCCCTGCCCCCGCTGAGCCTGCCTCAGGGCCTCGGGTACACCTATCTGTCCTTGGCCGGGGCCCTGTTGGCCTATGCCCTGTGGTTCCGGGGCATCGGCCGCCTGCCGGCGGTCGCCGTGTCCTCGCTCGGCCTGCTGAGCCCCCTGACCGCCGTGGTGCTGGGCTGGCTGGTCCTGGGGCAGGCGATGACCGGCTGGTCGCTGCTCGGCCTTGTGATGGTGTTCGGCAGCATCCTGACGGTGCAGCGGGCCATGAACCCGGCACGGGCCTCCTGATCCTGGCCGTCGCCCGACTTTCAGGCCCCGTCGGCCGGCACGGCCCGCCCTTGCAGCCAGGCAATGAAGGCCCGCAAGGCCGGACTGGCCTGGCGGCGGGCCGGGTAGTAGAGCTGGAAGCCCGGCTGCGGCGGACACCAGTCGGCCAGGACGCGCCGCAGCCGGCCCTGCTGCAGGGCGTCGGCGGCCAGGGCCTCATAGACATAGGCCCAGCCCACGCCGTCGAGCGCGGCCTGCAGGGCCAGGGCCTGATCGTCGACGGTCAGAGGACCGGCCACCTCCAGGGCCAGACGCTGCCCCGCCCGCTCGAACTCCCAGCGGTACAGGGTGCCGCTGGGAAAACGCTGGCGGATGCAGGCCTGCCCGACCAGATCGGCCGGGATGGCCGGCAGGCCGTGGTCCTGGACCCAGGCCGGCGTGGCCACCACCGCAAACGCCAGAGGCCCGCCCAGCGGAAGTGCCACCATGTCCTGCGGGACCGCGCCGCTGAAACGCACCCCGGCGTCGAAGCCCTCGCGCACGATGTCCACCCGCGCATCCTGGGTGCACAGCTCGAGCTGGACGCGCGGATGGGCCTTCAGAAAGGGCTGCAGCCAGGGCATCAGCACCAGGCGCGCCGCATTGCGCGGCACATTCAGCCGCAGGGTGCCGACCGCCTCGCCCTGCCACTGGGCCGCACCGTCGAGCACCGCCTGCAACCCGAGCAATGCCGGTTGCAGCCCCGCGAGAAAATGCTCGCCCGCCTCGGTCAGGGTGACGCTGCGGGTGCTGCGATGCAGCAGCACCAGTCCCAGGCGTTCCTCGAGTTGGCGCACCGACTGACTCAGTGCCGACGGCGATAGGTCCAGGATGCGGGCCGCCCCTCGGAAGCTCCGGTGCCGGGCCACGGCGGCAAAGGCCCTCAGGTGCTGCAGTTCTGGCGCGTTCATGGCCCTTATTCTGCGGCAATCAACCACAATCCAAATCCATTGTTAAGACGAACTGCACAAGACGTGCAGGCGTCCGTGGCTTGTGGCGGCCTCGCCTCAGGCCGAAGATCCGGGCACTTCCCCTCTTCTTCCACCCGGAGCCCTTTGCATGAATCCGTCCACCACCCCCCATACCTCTGCCCCCGCACGCGCCCTGGCCGGATACCGGCTGCACCCCATCGGCCTCGGCTGCATGGGGATGAGCGAGTTCTATGGCCCCGCCGACGAAGCGGAGTCGCTGGCCACGCTGCAGGCCGCCTATGAACTGGGCATCCGCCACTTCGACACGGCAGACACCTATGGTGCCGGCCACAACGAGTCGCTGCTGGCCCGCTTCCTGGCCCGGCTGAGCCCGGCCGAGCGCAGCGAGGTCTGCGTGGCGACCAAGTTCGGCATCTGCCGCACACCGGGCCGTTATGAACGCCGCATCGACAACTCCGCTGCCTATGTGCGGACCGCCTGCGAAGCCAGCCTGCAACGCCTGGGCCTGGAGCGGATCCCGCTGTACTACGTGCACCGGCGCGACCCCGCCGTGCCCATCGAGTCCCTGATGGCCACCCTCGCCGACCTGCAGGCAGCGGGCAAGATCGGGGCCGTCGGCCTGTCCGAAGTGAATGAGGACACCCTGCAGCGGGCCCATGCGGTGCACCCGGTGGCCGCCCTGCAGAGCGAGTACTCGCTGTGGGAGCGCGGCGCCGAAGCCGACATGCTGCCGCTGACCCAGGCCCTGGGGGTGGCCTTCGTGGCCTACAGCCCGCTGGGCCGCGCCCTGAGCGCCGCAGGTTCGACCGAGGAAGCCCCCACGCTGGAGAACCAGGATTTCCGCCGCTCGCTGCCGCGCTTCAATGGCGCGGCCGGCGCCCGCAACCAGGCCTTGGCAACCCGCCTGGCCGAGCTGGCGCAAGGCTTTGGGCTGACCGCATCGGAACTGAGCCTGGCCTGGCTGCTGAGCCGGCAGCCGCACGCCCTGGCCATCCCGGGCACCCGCCGCCAGAAGCATCTGCGCTCCAACTGGCAGTCGGCCGGCCACGCCCTGCAGCCCGCCCAGTTGGCGGCCCTGGACGCGCTGTTCGAACCCGGCGCGGTGGCCGGCGAACGCTACCCCGAGGCCGGCTTTGCCGGCATCGAGAAGCGCAGTACCCCGGCGGCCGCGTCGCAAACATTGTCCTGAAATGATCGAATCCTGTCTTCAGACGTTCGGACAATCCTTTCGATCAAGGGAAGAATTCAGGCCATCCCATCACTTGAAGGAGTCTGAAAATGAACACCGCCCTGATCGTCATCGATGTCCAGGAATCTTTCCGCCACCGCCCCTTCTTCACCGACCATGAGCTGCCGGCCTATCTGGCAGCCCAGAACGCGCTGATCGATGGGGCCGTGGCCCGGGGCCTGCCCGTGGTCCGGGTGCTGCACACCGGCGGTCCCGAGGAGGCTGGCAACCCCTTCGCGCTGGCCTCGGGCCAGGTGCGCCCG
>JAFAMV010000073.1 GCA_019233055.1 Curvibacter sp. | reverse complement strand
CGAACCGGCACGCCTTGCGGCGGGGGATTTTGAGTCCCCTGCGTCTACCAATTTCACCACCCGGGCAAAAAACGTAAGAACGAAATTATGGCACAGTGTCGGGCATGAATTACCCAACCATTGAAGATGCGGTCGGTAAGACGCCTTTGATCGCCTTGCAGCGCATCGGTGCGGCCGACAACCGGCGGCGTGGCAATGTGGTGCTGGCCAAGCTCGAAGGCAACAACCCGGCTGGCTCGGTGAAGGACAGGCCGGCCCTGTCCATGATCCGTCGCGCCGAGGAGCGCGGGACGATCAAGCCCGGCGATACGCTGATCGAGGCCACCTCGGGCAACACGGGCATCGCGCTGGCGATGGCTGCGGCGATCCGGGGCTACCGCATGGTGCTGATCATGCCCGAGGATCTCTCGGTGGAGCGGGCGCAGACCATGAAGGCCTTCGGTGCCGAATTGCTGCTGACACCCAAGAGCGGAGGCATGGAATACGCGCGTGACCTGGCCGAGCAGATGCAGCGCGAGGGCAAGGGCCAGGTGCTCGACCAGTTCGGCAATGCAGACAACCCGCGCATCCACTACGAGACGACCGGGCCTGAACTGTGGGAGCAGACCGGGGGGCGCATCACGCATTTCGTCAGCGCGATGGGGACCACCGGCACCATCACCGGCGTGGCGCGCTTTCTCAAGGAGAAGAACCCGGCCATCCGCATCATCGGCGCCCAGCCCAGCGAAGGCTCGCGCATTCCCGGCATCCGCAAATGGCCCGAGGAGTACCTGCCCCGGATCTACGACGCCTCGCTGGTCGATGAACTGGTCTATGTGACGCAGGATCAGGCCGAGGAGATGTGCCGGCGCATGGCGCGCGAAGAGGGGGTGTTCGCCGGCATCTCGGCGGCCGGCGCCTGCTGGGTGGCGCAGGAGGTCGCGCGGGGCTGCGAGCAGGCCACGATCGCCTTCGTGGTGTGCGACCGCGGCGACCGCTACCTCTCCACCGGGGTCTTTCCCGCCTGATCTGATGGCCAGCTTCGCTTGCCGGACGGGGGCGCCAAGCTCCGCTGGCGATCGATCTCTTTTGGGAGTTCCGGCATGAGCAGTGCCTACCGATTCTGTCCGCAATGTGCCAGTCCGCTGGACTGGATCACCCAGCCCGAGGATGGCGGCGAGAAGTCCCGCCTGCGTTGCACCAGCTGCGAGTGGACCCACTGGAACAACCCGACGCCGGTGCTGGCCGCCATCATCGAATACCGGGGCCAGGTGCTGCTGGCCCGCAATGCCGCCTGGTCGGGGCGGATGTTCGCCCTGATCACGGGCTTCATGGAGGCGGGTGAAAGCCCCGAGGAAGGCATTGCGCGCGAGATCAAGGAAGAGACGCATCTCGACACCCTGTCGCTCAATCTGATCGGGGTCTACGACTTCCAGCGCATGAACCAGATCATCATCGCCTGGCATGCGGTGGCCGACGGTGAGATCCGCCTTTCACCCGAACTGGTGGAGTACAAGCTGCTGGACCCCGAGGACGTCGTGTGCTGGCCTGCAGGCACGGGCTATGCCCTGGCAGAGTGGTTGCGCCGGCGTGGCATCGAGCCGCGCTTCATGGAGTTTCCCCGGCCCACCCAGGATTGAGCCGGCCTCTGGGGCGGGTGGCTCCTCAGTTGCGTGCGTAAGAGAGCTGGAACTGCTCGACATCCGGATGCTGGGCCAGGGCCTGGGCCAGTTCGGGCATGGAGGCGCCGTGCTGCCGGTCCAGCGCCACGCCGACAAAGCGCCATTCGGCCTGGCCATGGGCCATCTGGATACTCACCGACTGGCGGGCCAGCTCATAGCCGTGGCTGCGCGTGAAGGCCGCGAGCTGCTCTTCGCTGAGCTGGCGCTGTGCCACGAAGCGCAGCGTGATCCCGATGGCATGCCGTGCGGGCAGTCGGTTTTCCAGGTAGGCGCCCCACATCATCAGACTGGCCGACAGGCCTGCCAGCAGGATGGCCGAGCCGTAGAAGCCGATGCCGATCAGGACGCCGATGGCCGATGAGGCCCAGATCGATGCCGCTGTGGTCAGGCCGCTGATGTTGAGACCATCCTTCATGATGACGCCGGCCCCCAGGAAGCCGACGCCGGTGACAATGCCCTGCACCACGCGGGTGGGATCGATGCCACTGGCGTGCTGGCCGTGGCCGCCGTACCAGAATTCCGGGTAACCGACGAACACGGTCAGTGCGGCTGAGGCCATGCAGACGATGCCATAGGTGCGCATGCCGGCGGCCCGGCCGTGAAAGGAGCGCTCATAGCCCACCAGCAGGCCCAGGGTCAGCGCCCCCAGCAGGTTCAGGAAGACGGCCAGATTGGCGTTGATGGCGGGCAGCGACCAGAAACTACCCAGCCATTCGGTGGAAAAGACCTGCACTTGAGAACTCCTTCATGTTGTTGTTGTTTCGTCGGGCCGGACCGCAGAGGCCCGGGCGGCCCGGGTATTCTCCCAGCAGTCCGCGCCTGCGTAGAATGGGCGCCAATCAAGGATCCGAGATGGACATACACAAAGAAATCGATACCCGTGGCCTGAATTGCCCCCTGCCGATCCTGAAGGCGAAAAAGGCCCTCACCGACATGTTCAGCGGCCAGTTGCTGAAGGTGGTGGCCACCGACCCGGGCTCGCTGCGCGATTTCCAGGCCTTTGCCAAGCAGACCGGCAATGAACTGGTGGACCAGCAGACGGTGGGCACCGATTTCATCCATGTGCTGCGCCGACGCTGACTGCACACATCCTGCCGATGAAAAAAGCCGCCCAAGGGGCGGCTTTTGCATGGTGGCGGCTTTGCCTGTTCAGAGCTTGAGCGCCTTGAGGTATTCGCGGAAGCCTTCGCCCACCTCGGGGTGCTGCAGCGCGAGTTCGACCGTGGCTTCGAGAAAGCCTTCCTTGCTGCCGCAGTCGTAGCGCTTGCCTTCGTACTGCCAGGCGTAGACGGCCTCGGTGGTCATCAGGCGCGCGATCGCGTCCGTGAGCTGGATCTCGCCGCCGGCGCCCTTGGGCTGATTGGCCAGCATGTCGAAGATGGCCGGGGTCAGCACATAGCGGCCGGCCACGCCCATGCGGGAGGGGGCGACTTCGGGCATGGGCTTCTCGACGATGTGGCTGACCTTGAGCACCCGCTCGTCCACCGGCTCGCCGACCACGATGCCGTAGCGGCGCACATGTTCCTGGGGCACTTCCTGCACCGCCAGGATCGAGCGACCCAGCTTGGCGAACTGACGCGTCATTTGGGCCATCACCGGCTCGCCGCCGGGGGGCGCCGACATCAGGTCATCGGCCAGCAGCACGGCGAAGGGTTCGTTGCCGACCAGGTGGGCGGCGCACAGCACCGCGTGACCCAGGCCCAGCGATCGCGGCTGACGCACATAGGAGAAGGTCATGTTGGCCGGTTGCAGGGCCTTGAGCTTGGCCAGCAACTCGGTCTTCTGGGCCGCTTCGAGTTCGGCCTCGAGTTCGTAGGCGGTGTCGAAATGGTCTTCGATGGCGCGCTTGCTGCGGCCCGTCACGAAGATCATGTGGTCGATGCCGGCGGCATGGGCTTCCTCGACCGCGTACTGGATCAGGGGTTTGTCCACCACTGGCAGCATTTCCTTGGGGCTGGCCTTGGTGGCGGGCAGGAACCGGGTACCCAGCCCGGCGACGGGAAACACCGCCTTGCGGACGGTCTTGGTGGGGTTGATCATCTCAGCTCATCCTCTTCAGTTGCTCTTGAATGCCGGCCAGCCTGACCGAGAAGTCGGCCACGCGCTTCTTTTCTTGTTCGATCACGGCCGGCGGGGCCTTGGCGACGAAGGCTTCGTTGCCCAGCTTGCCGTTGGCCTTGGCGATCTCGCCTTCGAGGCGTGCGGCTTCCTTGCCCAGGCGCAGCTTTTCTGCCGCGACATCGATCTCGACGAAGAGGCAGACCCGGGCGCCGCCGACCACGGCCACCGGCGCGGCCTGTGCCGCAGCCGCCCAGGCGGCCTCGTCATCGAAGACCTTGACCTCGCTGAGCTTGGCCAGGGCCTGCAGTATGGCGGCGGATTGTTGCAGGAACGTGGCTTCGGCGGCATCGCCCGCCAGCGCCAGCAGGGGAAGGCGCGTGGCCGGCGAGACGCCCAGTTCGCCGCGCAGGTTGCGGCAGACGTCGACGACGGCCTTGAGCCGTTCCACATGGGCGATGGCTGCCGGGTCGATCTTGGCCGGCTGGGCTTCGGGGTAGCGCGCCACGCTGACCGAGGCGCCGGGCAGGCCGGCCACCGGCGCCACGATCTGCCAGAGCGCTTCGGTGATGAAGGGGATGATGGGATGGGCCAGGCGCAGGATGGCTTCGAGTGTGCGGATCAGCGTGCGGCGGGTGGCCCGTTGTTCGGCTTCACTGCCGGTCTGGATCTGCACCTTGGCGATCTCGAGGTACCAGTCGCAGAATTCGTTCCAGACGAAGTCATAGAGGCGGTTGGCGACGTTGTCGAGGCGGTAGTCCTCGAAGCCCTTGGCGATGTCGGCCTCGACCTGCTGCAGCACCGAACTGATCCAGCGGTCGGCCTGGCTGAAGTGCATGTAGCCATGGGCCTTGCCGCCTTCCGAGCAATCGGCCTTGGTGTGCTCCAGGAGGCCGCAATCATGGCCTTCGCAGTTCATCAGCACGAAGCGGGTGGCGTTCCAGAGCTTGTTGCAGAAGTTGCGGTAGCCCTCGCAGCGCTTGCTGTCGAAGTTGATGCTGCGGCCCAGCGAGGCCAGGGCGGCGAAGGTGAAGCGCAATGCATCGGCGCCGTAGGCCGGGATGCCCTCGGGGAATTCCTTCTGCGTGTTCTTGCGCACCTGCGGGGCCGTCTCGGGCTTGCGCAGGCCGGTGGTGCGCTTGTCGAGCAGGGGCTCCAGCGAGATGCCGTCGATCAGGTCCACCGGGTCGAGCACATTGCCTTCCGACTTGCTCATCTTCTTGCCCTGGGCGTCGCGCACCAGGCCGTGGATGTACACGTGCTTGAAGGGCACGCGGCCGGTGAAGTGGGTGGTCATCATGATCATCCGGGCGACCCAGAAGAAGATGATGTCGTAGCCGGTCACCAGCACGGTGCTGGGCAGGTAGAGGTTGAAATCGTCGGTGGCCGAGTCGGTCTGCGCGGGCCAGCCCATGGTGCTGAAGGGCACCAGGGCCGAGGAGTACCAGGTGTCGAGCACGTCCTCGTCACGGCGCAGCGTCTTGCCCGGGGCCTTGGCCTGGGCTTCGGCTTCGTTGCGGGCCACGATCACGTGGCCTTCTTCGTCATACCAGGCCGGGATCTGGTGGCCCCACCAGAGCTGGCGGCTGATGCACCAGTCCTGGATGTTGTTCATCCACTGGTTGTAGGTGTTGACCCAGTTCTCGGGCACGAACTTGACTTCGCCGCTGGCCACGGCGTCGATGGCCTTCTGGGCGATGGATTTTCCGGTCGGGTCCTGCTCGCTGACCTTGCTCATGGCGACAAACCATTGGTCGGTCAGCATGGGCTCGATCACCTGGCCGGTGCGGGTGCAGCGCGGCACCATCAGCTTGTGCTTCTTCACCTCGACCAGGGCGCCGGCGGCTTCCAGGTCGGCCACGACGGCCTTGCGGGCCACGAAGCGGTCCAGGCCCTGGTACTTGGCGGGGGCGTTCTCGTTGATCTTCGCTTCGAGCGTCAGCACGCAGATCATCGGCAGGCCGTGGCGCTGGCCGACCGCATAGTCGTTCTGGTCGTGGGCCGGGGTCACCTTGACCACGCCGGTGCCGAACTCGCGGTCCACGTAGTCGTCGGCGATCACCGGGATCTCGCGATCGGTCAGCGGCAGCTTCACCTGCTTGCCGATCAGGGCGCTGTAGCGCTCGTCTTCAGGGTGCACCATCACCGCCACGTCGCCCAGCAGGGTCTCGGGCCGGGTGGTGGCCACGGTCAGGCTGCCCGAACCGTCGGCCAGCGGGTAGGCGATGTGCCAGAGGCTGCCGTCTTCCTCTTCGCTTTCCACCTCGAGGTCGGACACGGCCGACATCAGCACCGGGTCCCAGTTGACCAGGCGCTTGCCGCGGTAGATCAGGCCCTGCTCGTACAGGCGCACAAAGGTCTCGGTGACGACGCCCGAGAGCTTGTCGTCCATGGTGAAGTATTCGCGCTCCCAGTCGACGCTGTCGCCCATGCGCCGCATCTGCTGGGTGATGGTGTTGCCCGATTTCTCCTTCCACTCCCAGACCTTGCTGACGAAGTTCTTGCGGCCCAGGTCATGGCGGCTGAGTTTCTGGTCCTGCAGCTGGCGTTCCACCACGATCTGAGTGGCGATGCCGGCGTGGTCGGTGCCGGGCACCCAGACCGTGTTGAAGCCCTTCATGCGGTGGTAGCGCGTGAGGCTGTCCATGATGGTCTGGTTGAAGGCATGCCCCATGTGCAGGGTGCCAGTCACGTTGGGCGGCGGCAGCTGGATGGCGAAGGCGGGGGCTTCGGCGCTGGGCTCACCCGTGCCACGCAGGCCGGCGGCACCATAGCCGCGCTGTTCCCACTCGGGGCCCCAGTGCGCTTCGATGGCGGCAGGTTCAAAGGACTTGGAGAGGCTGTTCAGGCCGGGCTGTTGCAGGGTGTCGCTCATGGCGTGGCAAATGAAAACGGCACCCTGGGGTGCCGTGGGGGACTGTGGCAGGATGCTGCCGATTTTAGCGGCCTGGCATCGCTGCTCCCGCAGATTCTCCAAATCGCTGCCCAGGCTGGCGATCGTGGCCGATCTTTGCAGGGCAGCTATGGATATGCGAGCGAGGTGCTCAGGCCCCGCCAGGAACGAATTCCGGGCGGTCGTTCTGCTCGGGCTTCAGGGGTGCGGCGACCTTGCCCTGGGCCCGTTCCTGACGCCATTGGGCCTTGCGTTCGGTCCAGGCCTGCAGCCGGGCGTGGGCGGTGCCGCTCTCGCGGGCCATCTGCTGGGCGTCGGCCAGTTGCGCGCTCAACTCGAGGCGGATGCCATTCGGATCGAAGAAATAGATGCTCTTGAAGATGTGGTGGTCGGTGACGCCCAGCACCTCGACGCCATGGGCCTGCAGCCGGGCCTTGGTGTTTTCGAGTTCCTGCACCGTGTCGACCCGGAAGGCGATGTGGTTGACCCACAGCGGGGTGTTGGGCGAAGGCTCGGCCTTGACGTCGTCACCGAGGTCGAAGAAGGCGATGAAGGAGCCGTCTTGCAGGCGGAAGAAGAAATGGGTGTAGGGACAGTATTCGCCGGTGCTGGGCACGTAGTCGCTCTGGATGATGTGGTAGAGCGGCAGACCCAGGATGTCTTCGTAGAAATGCCGGGTCTCCTCGGCATCGCGCGCCTTGTAGGCGTAGTGGTGCAGTTGCTGGATCAGGGCCGGTGGCGGCAGTTGGGACAGGGTTTGGGCATCGGTGGCCATGGATGTCTCCGGGTGGGTGGGGTTGATTTAACTATCCGTAATCGGTTTACTTTATCGTAATTTTGTCCGGATTCCAAATCAGGGGTATCCGGGGTTGGCGAGGCTGCCCGGCGGCAGGGCAGGGCCTGATAATCGCGCCTGATGCCAAGCCAGGCCTGCATCCGACATGGAAACCCTGTAGCCTCTCGACCCGATGCCTGAAACCAACGATCTCCGACCGCTGCCCGCCGACGCCTTGAGTGCTCGGCTGCAGGCGTTCCTGCGGCGCGAGACCGGGCGCACCTTGGGTCGTGAAGCCCTCGACGAACTGCTGGCCTTGACCGGCCATCTGTCGGCCGACGCCGGGGACGGCCACATGGTCGAGCGCGAGGTCACCGTGCTGCTGGCGGACCTTCGGGGCTTCACCGCCTTGACCGCCACGCAGCCGGCCGGCGTCATCATCGCCCTGCTCAACCGCTGCCTGGCGGTGCTCAGCGAGGTCATCCTGCGGCACGGGGGCACGATCGACAAGTTCATGGGCGATGCGGTGATGGTGCTGTTCGGGGCGCCGCACAGCCAGGCCGACGATGTCGACCGCGCGCTGATCTGCGCTGTGGAGATGCAGCAGGCGATGGCCCGGCTCAACCGAGACGACCGTCAGGACGGGCTGCCCGAGCTCTACATGGGCATCGGCATCAACACGGGGCGCGTGATCGCGGGGCGTTTCGGTTCGGCGGCCTATTCCCAGTACACGGTGATCGGTGACGAGGTCAACCTGGCCTCGCGCATCGAGTCCTTCAGCCTGCGCGGGCAGGTGCTGGTCAGCGAGCACACCTATCAGCGCTGCGCGGCCCTGGTCGAGGCGTCGGGGCCGATGGAGGTCCAGGTCAAGGGCAAGAGCGAGCCGGTGACCGTGCGCGAGGTGGTGGCCATCCCCTCGCTGGGCCTGAGGGTGCCGCGCGCTGAAGTGCGGCGCAGCCACCGGGTCGAGGTGCGACTGCCCTGCGTGCTGCATCGTCTGCAGGACAAGGTGGTGCTGCCGCAGCCCATTGCGGCCACGATCCTGGATGTCGGCTACCACGGCCTGCAGCTTGAACTGGACGAGGCCTTGACGCCGTTTTCCGAGCTGAAGCTGCAATTTGGTCTGCAGTTGCTCGATTTCCAGGCGGTCGATGTCTATGCCAAGGTGGTCAAATGCCGCCCCCATGGCGCACAGTGGCGGGCCGGGCTCGAATTCACCGCGCTCGGGGCCGAGACCAGCGCCAGGCTGCAGACCTTTGTGCAGTTGCTGGTGGGGCGCTGAGCACCTCCAGGGCGAAGAACCCGCAAAAAAGGCCGCTGGCCGGTGATGAACCGGGCAGCGGCCTTCAGCCTCTGGCTGGCAGGCCCTGAGGCCTGCGGGTGCTTACTGCTTCACCGCCTCGACCTGGGCCAGGATGTGCACGTTCTTCGGGAAGCCCCAGTCGATGCCGTAGTTCATGCCCCACTGGGTGCGGTCGATGGTGGTCTCGAAATCGCCGCCGCACACTTCACGCTTGAGCATGGGGCTTTGGTAACAGTTGAACTGGTTGGCCTTCAGGGTGACCGGCAGGGTCTTGCCCAGCAGGGTCAGTTCACCGGCCACCGAGGTGACCTTGTCACCGTCGAAGGTGAACTTGTCGCCGACGAACTTGAAGGTCGGGAACTGGGCCACGTTGAACAGGTCGGCGCTCTGCAGGTGCTTTTCGAAGGCCGGGGTACCGGTGTTGATCGAGCTGACGTCGAAGCTGATCTCGACCTTGCCGGTCTTGGCGGCCTTGTCGAGCTGGATGGTGCCTTCCTTCTTGTCGAAGCGACCCCGGTTGACCGCGGCGCCGAAGTGGCCGATCTCGAAGTTGGCGAAGGTGTGGGTGGGTTCGACCACATAGGTGGCGGTTTCGGCCTGGGCGACGCCGGACACGAGGGCGGCCAGGGTGGCCAAGGCGAAGAGAGAGGAACGCATGCTTGAAAACTCCTGTGAGGGATGGAAGAAAAGGATGGGCGGGGCGGCTCGGCTCAGAGCTTGCCCACGCCGGTCAGTGCGAACTTGAACTTGACCTGGACCTCGTCGGCGACCATCGAGGTGTCGGCCCATTCGCCTTCGCCGATCTTGAAGGCCAGGCGCTTGAGCGGCAGGGTGCCTGCCGCCGTCGTGGTGGCGCCGCTCTGGGTCAGTGTGACCGGGATGGTCACCGGCACGGTGGCCCCTTTGAGGGTGAGCTGGCCGGCCACTTCGAATTTGCCGCCGCCCAGGGCCTTGGCCGAGGTCGATTGGAAGGTTGCCTGGGGGAATTTGGCGGTGTTGAACCAGGGGGCCTTGGGCAATTCGGCATCGGTCTCCGGCACGCCGAGCGTGGCGCTGGCGATGTCGACGCTCAGGGCGATCTTGCTGGTTTCGGGCTTGGCCGGGTCGAAGGCGATCTGGGCGTCGAATTTCTTGAAGTGACCTTCGACCGGCACGCCCATCTGCTTGCTCACAAAGACGATCTCGCTCTGGGCGGGCACCAGCTTCTGCTCGGCATGGGCGGCCGTGGCACCCAGCAGGCCGGCTAGGCTGAGGCTGGCGGCGAGGGAAAGGGGTTTCAGAAAACGCATCTCAGGACTCCGGTGATGGGTCGCAGCCGACCCGGGAAGACGAAGAAAGGAAGTGGCGGGCTCAGTCGCGCCCGGGCAGCATGCGGTTGATCAGCCGGTCGCGGTCGATCCACTGGTGTTTCAGCGCGGCGGCCACGTGCAGGACCACCAGGGCCGCCAGGGCGAAGGCACTGAGCTTGTGCCAGGGCTTGATCAGGTCCGCCAGGCCCTTGTCGGGACTGATGAAGTCGGGCAGGGGCAGCA